>NZ_LOHX01000234.1 GCF_001559775.1 Streptobacillus felis
ACTTGTTACTCACATGATGGAATCGGTAGTAAAAAATGGAGGAAGTAAAGGTGCACAACTTTATGCTAAGGGAACTACTGTTCCTGTAGCTGGTAAAACAGGTACAACTAGTGATTATGTTTCTGCATGGTTTACTGGATATACCCCTACATTAGTAACTGTAGTATATGTTGGAAATGATGATAATAAATCTATGGGTCGTGGAATGAGTGGAGCTAGTGCAGCACTTCCTATATGGAAAAATTATATGCAAGCTGTAGTAAACTTAGGAAACTTTGATATAGGAAGATTTGAATTTATCAAAGATGGAATTATGTCAGAAAAACTAGTAAAAAAAGTTATAGATTTAAGATCTGGTTGACTTGATACCGATGGATTTAAGGCTAGAGAAGCCTTATTTATTGCTGGAACAGAACCAGTTGAATTAGAAAAAATTATAGATGAAGGAGATTAAAATAGAATATCATTAATGCAAATTTTGTGTTAATGATATTTCTTTGTTTAAAGGTCTTTACATTTTAATCATAATATGTTAGTATATGTAAAATAACGAG
>NZ_LOHX01000235.1 GCF_001559775.1 Streptobacillus felis
TTTAAAACAAGAAATAATATATATAAAATAGAAATTAAGATTATTAAGACTAAAAATAACAGTTATAAAATTTGGACATTTATGATGATTACTATAGATATAAATGTTAAAATTACTTTTAGAAATCAAGTAATTTATTTTACCTATGGTTATTAAACAGTAAACCATTATTAGAACATTCATAAATTATATCCTTTCATAAAAAAATTTATATAATAAACTAAATAAAAATGA
>NZ_LOHX01000236.1 GCF_001559775.1 Streptobacillus felis
TGCTTTAAATTCTGTATAAATAAACTTAGGCATAGAATATAGTCCAAAATAAATACCTAAAGAAATTCCTAAAATAGTTGGAAGTAAAGCATTAATATAGTATTTTTTTGAAATTTCATTTTTAGAATAACCTAAAAACATATATGTTCCTATAGAATTTCTTTGTTCATCAACCATTCTTGTCATAGTAGTAGTTGAAACAAGTATTACTATTAAATAAAAAATTACAGGAAATAATTTTGAAATAATATTTAAACTTTCTATACTTTCAATAAATGATGAATAATTTGGATTATCAATTCTTGTATTTATAAAATATATTGAGTTTAATAAGTCTAGTTTACGTCTATTTATTTCCAAATCATTTAACGAATTTTCTATAATTTCATTAGCTTTATTCTTTTCTTCTTCAAACTTTTTTGCAGCTTTCTCTATTTCTTTTTTTCTACTTTTAATCTCTTCTTTAGCCTTAATTATTTTACTTAAGTTTTCTTCATATTCTTCATTAAATTTATTTTTTTCTTCTATTAATTTTTTATTACCTTCTTCAAGTTTATCTAGTCCTAATTTAATTTGTTCTAATCCATCATTAATTTTTTTCTTATTTTCTTCTAGTTCATTTTTTTTGTTTTCAACAAAAGATAAATTGTTAATTAATTCTATTTTTTTATTTTCTAAATTTTTAAGTTCATCTTTTAATCTA
>NZ_LOHX01000237.1 GCF_001559775.1 Streptobacillus felis
AATTCAGTATTAAAAAAATATAGACTATATTGTTTTAGTATGATATAATAATTTATGAGGTGAAAGTATGAACTATTTGATATGGGGTATAGATTGTGCTGCTTGTGCTGCAAAACTTGAAGAACATTTAAAAAAACATGAAAGCGTAAAAGAATTAAATATTAACTTTTCAACTAAGACTCTATTTGTAAATTTTATTAATGAAGATATGGATAATATAAAAAACTTAATAAATTATGGAAAAAAAATAGAAAGTTCGTTTGAAGGTAAAAAAGAAAAAAAATCGAATTTGGAATTTAAAGAAGAACGGGATAATTTTAAAGACAAAAAATTACTAATGTGTGTTTCTTTAGCATTATTTGTTTTAGCACTTATTGTAGATAAATTTTTTTATAGATATTTAAAATATGATACAGATTTGTATAGATATTTTATCCCATTTTCCTTATTTTCTTATGCTTTAGTCACTTATCCAA
>NZ_LOHX01000238.1 GCF_001559775.1 Streptobacillus felis
AGGATAATAAATAAATTAAGCAATGTAAACAAATGAAACAAATGATGACAATGTTGAGTTATGGTAACATACCAGGATTTGGGAAAATAGGTAGAAAAAGAAAATTTGCCAAATTATGTAGGAGGAGTTATATATGTGCTTACAGAAATCATATAGATTGGCTATAGACGATGCTAAAGTAAATATAGTAAGTCATAGTAAATTGGTTGAAAATGTTAAATAATTTTCAAAATTTGTAGTTTAA
>NZ_LOHX01000239.1 GCF_001559775.1 Streptobacillus felis
TTATAAGGATTATCCTCTTAATAAATATAATAGATTATTATATGATTTATTATATAATTTTTCTAAAGTAAGTGAAGAAGATTTTAAAAATACTAGAAAAGAAATTAGAAAAATAAATAAGAATTTTTATCCTGAATTACAAGGATATGTTATAGAGTTGTTAATGATGTTAGATTTATTACAATCAGAATATTATTAATAAAATAAAGAGATGAAATAAATAATACTGAAATTAATAATAAAAAAGATTTAGGAAAAATATATAATAAATTAAATTATTATATCAAAAATTTAATGTATGAATGGTATGAAAAATTCAAAAAGATAAGGAGAAATAATTACACCATGTGATAAAAATTTAAAGGGAGATGTAGAAAAAATAAAGGAGTTATTAAACTTTCAAATAGAAAATATGGCTTCAGGTATAGTATTTTGTGGAACTACTGGAGAAGCGGCAACGTTAAATGAAGAGGAATATATTTTAGCTATGAAAACAGTTGTAGATGAAGTTAAAGGAAGAATAAAAGTTGTTGCAGGAGCAGGCTCTAATTCAACAGAAAAAGCTGTATAT
>NZ_LOHX01000240.1 GCF_001559775.1 Streptobacillus felis
TTCTACAAAAGATGCAAGATATTACTATAACCTAGATGACTTTTCTGACAGAGTATAAGAAAACTGAGATTACTAGACATAGAAGTTAAAAGTAAAAGGGTTTCAGCATTTATATTTATAGTATTTCTAATATTATTGGGCTCAGTATTACGACTACATAAGTTACAAATTACTAATAGCGTGCTTTATCAAAATAGGGCATCAAGAAATA
>NZ_LOHX01000241.1 GCF_001559775.1 Streptobacillus felis
AAGTGTAAATAATACAAGTATTAGTACAATAGCTATGTTTTAACCTTTAGCCAATAAAATAGGCTAGTAATTAAACTAGTCTAAAGTGATTAATAAAATAATGTAGAAGTAAGTTCTTAAGTAAATTGTGAAATATATTTAGTTTTTTATAAATTTCAAGTAGTAGGTTATCAATTGTAGAGGACATAATAAAGAATAATCTATATGTGTTATTTATTTTGTAATAAAACAGGTTATTATTTAGATTTATTTTTTTAAAATCATTA
>NZ_LOHX01000242.1 GCF_001559775.1 Streptobacillus felis
TTCATTTAATATTAATCCTTCAACTCCTGCACTTATATTGTATCTATATTTACCAACTTCATTATTTTCTCCATAATTATCAAAACCTAGTGATAGTTTAAATGGATTAGTTTTCTTATTTGTTATTATTATATTTGACTTATCTTCTTCTATAGATGGTTCTATACTAACATCTATATTATTACTTTTAGCATATTTTAAGTTAGATACTAGTGTATCTATTTTTGATACATCTAGTTCTTCTCTACTTTTTAAATCACTATTTAAACCAATAGCCAAACTATCTTCAATTCCATTATATATTATCTTATATATTTCTGTAGAATAAACAATAAATGGTATTAGTATTATTTGTAGTTTTTCAAAAATTCCTTTCTATCATAATATATTATTATGAATTATTTAACTTCATATTCAGCTAAATAATATGGAATGAAATATTCTTTGAAATTATTAAAAAATTCTTTAGGCGTTTGAAAATATGGCAAAGAAGGATTAACCTTTTTATCTTTCTCAAAATAAATATTTTTTTCAACAAAAGATTTGTAATCCTTTTCATTTATTTCTTCAACAATTTCACGTCTATAGTAATATGTTATATTATCTTTATTCATGATAACATAACAAAAATAAGCATCATCGTAAGTTTCAAAATCTGGTTCAAAATTTTCTAAATATATTATTTTATCTAAATTTCTAATAATTATAGGAGTACTCTTAAAATTATAAAAATCTACTTTCTCATTTTTATCATAAACTATCATAATATTATCGTATGTTTCTATAGAACTTCTATTTATTTTCTTTAATACTTGATAATTTGCTTCAGGATCATATACCTTCTTATTTATATAACCTTTATATGGAATTGATAAAAATATACATAAAATAATTATTAATCTTATTTGAATTTTTATGTTATCTTTTACCATATCTTACTACTCTTTTCTTCAACTTTTTTATATAGCTCCTCTAGCTTTTCATCATCTAACTCATATATTAAATCACTTTTTTTCAAATTATTAAATTCTTTAAAATCTGTAATATATGATCCTTCATTTACTTTACGTGAATAATAATCAATTTGATCTTTCGAATACAAGTACAAAGAAATTGCATAAACTTTTTCACCATTATATATTCCACCATCTCCAATAACTATAAATTCCCTATCTAGAGGGATTAAATAATATCCTTTTATTTTCATATTTATTTCTTTTGCATATTCTTTAGCATCTTCTTGTAAAATCTTTAATCCATCATAATAATTTGCTTTTTTTATATAATTTACAACATATTTTTTATATTCATAATATGAATATATCTTGTATATCGAAAGTGAAAATAGTATTAATACTACATACCAAAGTATTTTTGAAATATTTTTCCTAATTTTTTCTATTATCTCCATACCATTTCTAATCCTTCCCTATTTTTCAAAATTCATATATATTTCTGGATGATATTTTTGAATCTTTATTTTTCTTACATATTCATCAAATTCTACTCTATTTTTAAATTTCTTCTCTTCTAATAATACTACTATTTCAAATTTATTTGTATTTTCTAAGTCATAATTAACTTTACTATCCCCTTTATTTTGATAGTTCAAATCTAAAGCATCTGCCATTCTATCTAAAATAAATGTTTTTACTGTAACTTCTTTTGTATCATAATTTTCTATAACCATTACATTTAATTCTGTATTTCTTAATTCTGTTATTACTTTTTCTTCTTTACTTATTTTAAATCTATTGGTTGAAATTTCTTCTAACACTTTCTTACCCTTTATAAATCCTAAAACATCTTTAGATTGAGAGGAAACAACTACGTTACCATTCTTAACATCAAATATTTCTTTCATATCTCCTGGGGTATTTAATGCTTTCCCATCTGATATTTTATTTACATCTATCATTGCCCCTTCTGAATTTATTCTAACACATGCTCCAACAAAAAACAGGAATAACACTATAAATATTTATAAACACCCAGTAAAACATGATCTACAACCTCTTTGCATTTTATCTAACTTCCCTTCAAACCATTTAGTAATATTTCTATACCTGAAAATACATCAACATTATCAAAATACTAGTTATATCAAAAAAAATATTTTTAAAATTATATACATCGTATTTATATACACCAACAAATAAAATCGAGTTAAAAATATATATTGCAAGAATAACCAACTTATATTTATATATAATTTCCACTTTACCATTTTTATTTGAATTAATAATTAAAAATACACCATATATAAAAGTAAATAGATATGTATATAAAATTAGTTCTTTAGGTATTTCTATTCCTAAAAAAACACTAGAATCATTTATTATAATATTTGAAAAAACCTTTATAGCTAAATAAAAATAAATTTTTATTTTATTACTAAATATAGACAAATCTAAAAAATAAAAAATAGAAATAATATATATAGTTAGTACAGATGAAATAATAGGATTAGTATTATATAACCAAATTTTTTCAACATCTATACTAAAAATAGGAGTAAAATTTAAACTTCTATTAACTACAATACCCACAAACAACAAATTAATCATTTTATTTTCTATAATATTACTAAACAAGATTGAAAAATTCTCATTAGTTAAAAAATAAAGGAAAACAATAACTAATATTAATAATTTCATAATTAAAAAAAGTCCATATACTTCTACATTATTATTGTTTGTTAAATTTTGAATATAATAAATATAACAATAATAAAAAAATTGAGTCAATAATATTTTTATAATTTCTATAATTTCTCTATTCCTTATTTTATCTACGCTATTTTGAATATAAAAAGCGAAATAAGCCATAAGAAAATTAGTACCAGGATAATAAATAAAGAAAGAAAGAAAAATAAAAAAGTGCTTTATATTTTTATTATTGATTTTAAATAAAAATAAATTTAAAATAATAAACTTTATTAATTCTAGAAATATATCTAATGATGTAAGTTCTAGATTAATATAAAATTTTTGTAATGGTAAAAATATATTTTGTGTAACATAAAAAAATATAGAAAATATTACTACAAATACAAAATTTTTTAACTTTAAATTATTCACATGGTTTCACCTCAACTTTGAGAGTATTGAAATAAGTCTGTAAATTCTTCAAATTTACTTTTTTATTCAAAGACTCTTATGATATTTAGTTTATAAACAATTCAATATATTATAGCTGTTTTTCACAGCATGTCAATACAGAGGGTAAGGTTTTTGACCAAACCCTCTTAATTTATTGGTAAATTTCTTTAAATTTCTATACGCTCTCTACCAAAATTAATAATTAATTC
>NZ_LOHX01000243.1 GCF_001559775.1 Streptobacillus felis
AACTCCTTTTTTTTTTTTAAACTTTTGATAATCATCTCTCCATATAGCAATTACTGGATTTTCACTTATGGTATCTTTAACAAAAAATTTTCTAGCTACTTCATGAGATTTAGCCAATATTTCTTTTATTTAATTTGAAATTTCACATGTATTATCCATATTTTCTATCAATATCACACCTATTTTTGAATTAGGAAAAATTTTCCAATA
>NZ_LOHX01000244.1 GCF_001559775.1 Streptobacillus felis
AAAAACTTTTATTTTTATCATAATTAAAATTCAATATTCCTGAAATTTCTCTATCTGTTTTACCAACATATTTAGAAATTTTTTCATAAAGTATTTCTTCAAAACTTTTTTCAGAGTCACCCATTATATTTTCTGACAAGCTTTCTCCAATTATATATTAATTTAATACAAATTTCATGAATGATTGTTTTAAAGAAAAAGATCTTACCTTTAATTTTACTTGTTTGTTATAGTATTGAGGATCTAAACTACTCTTTGCTGTAGCACCTTTTGTACATGCACATAAAAACATGACATCTGCTGCTGCAAGTCAATACGATTTCCCATCTTTTATCTTATCATTTATTATTTTATAATCTGAATTTATTATTTTTAAATCCTTCTCAGTAAATTTAAACAAGTTAACATAATC
>NZ_LOHX01000245.1 GCF_001559775.1 Streptobacillus felis
TGCAGATAGATGTTTAAATATAGCTAAGGGTATTTCTAAGGGACATTACTTAGAAACAGATTCACTATGAAGAGACCTATTTGCAAGAATTTCACAGGGTATCAGAGTTTCCATGCAACTTTCAGTAATAGCTGCAGCCATATGTGTAATCCTACGAACTATATAGGGAGAAACAGCAGCATATTTTGGTGGTAAAATAGATATCATTATGGTTAGAGCAGTAGAGGTAATACTTTCTATACCTTCTATGATATATATAATACTTTTAATGGTAGTGCTTGGTACTTGTGTTAAAACAATAATTATTGCACTATGTGCTACAAGATGGTTAGGCTATGCCTTATTAGTTTCAGGTGAAGTTTTTAAAATTAAAGAAAA
>NZ_LOHX01000246.1 GCF_001559775.1 Streptobacillus felis
GAATTATTAGAAGTTAGTTAAACGGGAGAAAATAAAGGCAAAGATGAGTATCAAGAAACTGATGATCCAAGCAGCTGGGTTTGAACAGAATCTGATTTAATTATGATAGATTTAATTAAGGAATTACATAAATATGGGATTAGAGTAATATTTGAAGCTGTTTTTAACCATAGTAGTAACTATAACTTTACATTAAATTTAGCTCTTTCTGAAGGAAAGGATTCTAAATAGGCAAATTGGTATAAGTTCACAGATTATAAAAACTATAGCAAAGTAAAAGAAGAAATGTCAGAAG
>NZ_LOHX01000247.1 GCF_001559775.1 Streptobacillus felis
ATTTTAATACATGATTTATCTTTTGGAATTAAAGTAAGATTAGGTAAAGCTGGTATAATATATTCTGAAAAATTTGTATTTTCTAAAGACTTAGTTAATTCAATATATTTATTTATCCCATGTATAGCAAGATTTTCAATTGTATTTTCATTATTTCTTTCAAAACTACTAAAAGTTTGTATTTTATGATAAGATAGTATTTCCATTCAATTTGATAAATCTTGAATCCTATTATTATTTTTGGATTTCTCAGTTGCTTTCCCACTAAATCTATTTTTACTACTCTTTTT
>NZ_LOHX01000248.1 GCF_001559775.1 Streptobacillus felis
ATGCTTTTGGTTCACAATCGGGGAAAAATACTACAGGAACTGAAAATATAGCAATATAGTCTAATGCACGGAAAGATGTTTCTGGTAATGCTAAATATGCATTTGGACGTAGTGCAGGACAAAATGTATCTGGACGTGGAAATATAGCATATGGTGAAACTGCAGGTCCAAATGTAACAGGGCTTCCTAATCATGAGATTTTAGTTTACTCACCTGTAGCAATAGGAAATGAGTC
>NZ_LOHX01000249.1 GCF_001559775.1 Streptobacillus felis
GATGGAAAACTGATATAGAAACAAGTTTTTCACCTTCAGAAATATATTTAATAGGTTTACCTGATATTTCTTTAATAGAAAGAGCAGCTCCTCCACGTGTATCTCCATCAAGTTTAGTTACAACTACTCCTGTAATATCTAAACTATCATTAAATGTCTTTGCAACATTTACAGCATCTTGTCCTGTCATACCATCTCCTACTAATAGTATTTCTTTTGGATTTACTTTAGCTTTAACACCCTGTAATTCCTTCATAAGTTTTCCATCTATATGTACTCTCCCTCCAGTATCTTTATATACATATCCTCCGGTTCTTTTTTT
>NZ_LOHX01000250.1 GCF_001559775.1 Streptobacillus felis
TGAATATATGGTTAACTGGTGTCCTAGATGTACTACAGCACTTGCAGATGATGAAATTGTTCATATAGATAAAGAGGGAAGGATTTGGGAAATAAGATATCCTTTAAAAGAGGAAGAAGGTTATTTAGTTGTTGAAACTACTAAACCTGAAACTATGCTAGGGGATACAGGTATAGCTGTAAATCCTGAAGATGAAAGATATACTCATTTAATAGGTAAAAAAGCTATTTTACCATTAATGAATAGAGAAATACCTATAGTTGCAGATAATTATGTAGATAAGGAATTTGGAACAGGCGTAGTTAAAATGACACCAGCACATGATCCTAATGACTTTGAAGTTTCAAAAAGAACTGGGATTGACATCATTAATGTTTTCACTGAAGATGCAAAAATAACTGATTTAGGTGGAAAATAC
>NZ_LOHX01000251.1 GCF_001559775.1 Streptobacillus felis
ACTTAAATTAAAATACAATGACATGGGATATTGTGACGAAAACAAAAAAAAACCTATACCAAGAATGGTTTAGAGATTAGATGTATTAACTTCATAAACTTGTACTGCGTTTCAAAATATAATAAATACTTCAGATAATAAGTATAACTATGTAGATCTATTTCTTTATACTTCTAAGGTTTAGGGTGAAAGTTCAACTGAAGAAATCTCTAATGCCTTAAATTCTTTCAATGATAATTAA
>NZ_LOHX01000252.1 GCF_001559775.1 Streptobacillus felis
AAGGGGGATAAGACACCTGATATAGATCTTAATTTCACTGGAGAATATCAAAGTGAAATACATAAATATACTAAGGAACTTTTTGGTGATGATTATGTATTTAGGGCAGGTACTATATCAGGACTTGCAGAAAAAAATGCATATACTACAGCGAAAAAATACTTTGAAGAAAGTATAAAGAAAGAATTAGAAAATGAAATATATTCGAAATATAAAATGAGTTTAAAAAAATTAGAACCTATACCTAAGGACAGTGAAGAAAAAAGATTAGATGACACAATA
>NZ_LOHX01000253.1 GCF_001559775.1 Streptobacillus felis
ACAAAAGCCTCCTTGTATATTATATACCATAAGAGGCTCTTACTAAAAATTATATTTTTTTCAATTTACAGACTTATTTCAATACTCTCGATATGCCTTATTCATTACCATGCAGAGTTGATTAATACTTCTTCTCCATATCCCCCGTTCATTTTTTGAGGGTTAGTAGAGTTGTATGATCTTTGTACTCTTATTCCACGTATTCCTAATTCTCTTGCTGCTAATATATCATCATCAGAATCTCCATAGTGGATAGAAACATTATGTTTATTAATGTAGAATGATTTATCATATTTAAATCCACCAGTAGGTGTATCTCCAGTATAGTTTACATATACTTCATATGGTAAGTTAAAGAATCTTTGTAAAGTTTTAGAAAGTTTTGTTGAAGTATAGTTTTCATCTTTACTATGTTTAGTTCTTCCTGTTATGAAGAAAATTTTATCTCCTCTTTTTAAGTGCATGTTGATTAATGCTTGAGCAGATTCTTTAGGAATTGAATGCTCATCTCCCATTTCAGCAACATAATCCCAGAATTTTTGATTATATAAATAGCTGAATTTTCCTTTAGGATGATCAGGTATACCGAAATAGTCTATACCATATCTGAAATATCCACTTGAAGCAAGTAAAGTATCATCTATATCAAAACTAACATTAATTGGTCCAGTTCCTTCTAAACTTTTTTCTATTTGTTCTACTGAAACAAAATGAACAGGTTTTTGTACTTTATCTGTAGAATAAAAACCTTCATGAGTATAAGGTACTTTTGGCCCTGCAGCGAAAAGACTAGTTGCAGATAAAATTGTCATTAATAATAATGTTTTTTTCATAAGTAATCTCCTTCTATTATTTAATATGGTATATTATACTCCTAAAAAAAAGATAATTCAACATAATAATTTTTGCAATATTTGACAAATAAAAATATATATTATAGAATAAAATATGTTTAGAATGGAGGAATAAATGATATTAAGTGCAGTTATACAAGCGATTATTATAGCTTTAATACTTATACTGGTTATTTTAGTTGTATCCTTGATAATAAAAGCTAAAATAAAAAAAGAAAAAGATGAAAGTAGTTTAAAATTAAAGAATATAAAGAAGGTTATAGTAACAACTCCTGAGTTAGTAGAGGATGTTGTTATTTCAGGAATAACTAATAAGACATCTTTTTTTGATTTTAAAAATGCAATAAAGAAAATATTAGAAGTAAATACAGTAGAGGAAGTAATTTTAGATATAGATAAAATGGAGCTAAATTCTATACAAATAGATGAATTAAAAAATGTTTTTAGAGAATTAAATAAAAAGAAGAAGGTTATAGCACTAGCTTCAGGATTGGATAATAATAAATATAGAATAGCAATGCTTGCAGATAAAATATATATGTATAATTCACTTAATTCTTCTATGGTATTAAAAGGATATTCAAATTCATACATATATTTTAAGAATCTATTTGATAAATTAGGATTAAAAGTTAAAGTATTACATATAGGAGACTATAAATCTGCAGGGGAAAACTTTCATAAAGAAGAAATGTCAGAAGAGCAAAGAAGCTCTATTACTAGAATACTAGACAAGGTTTTAAATAACTTTATACTGGAGATAAAAGAAAGAAGAAATATAGATATTAAGGATAAACTTTTAAATGGAGATTTTGTACTAGTTAATCATAAAGTAGCTCAAGAAAATGGTTTAATAGATGGAATTTCAAATTTTGATAAATTAGAAATAGATTATTCAAAAGATACAGATGATCTACTATCTTTTGCTAAAAAAGTTAAGTTAAAAAACAAGAGCAAAAATATAATAGGGGTAATTTGTGCTGAAGGTAATATTTCATCTTCAGGAAAAGCAGAAGGAACTATTAAATATGATGATATGTTAGAAAAAATAGAAGAATTACAAGAAATAGATAACTTAAAAGGAGTTATACTAAGAATAAATTCGCCAGGTGGAAGTGCACTAGAGTCAGAAAGAATATATAAGGAATTAAAAAATCTAGGAGTTCCTATTTTTGTTTCTATGTCTTCAGTTGCAGCAAGTGGTGGATACTATATTTCTACTGTTTCTAAAAAGGTATTTTTAAATCCTAGTACTATAACAGGATCTATAGGTGTAGTAAGTATGTATCCTACATTTGATGAAATTGCTAAGAAGTTATTCGTAAATGTAGAAACTGTAAGTTCAGGTAAGGCAACAGAATTATTTGATTTAAAACAACCTTTAAGTGAAGAACTAAGAGAAAAATTAATAAATAGTATGAAAGATGTTTATACTGAATTTAAAAAACATGTAATGACAGCAAGAGTAATGACTGAAAATAGGTTAGAAGAAATAGCTCAAGGTAAAATATGGTTAGGTGAAGAAGCAGTAGAAATAGGACTTGCAGATAAAATAGGTGGATTTGATGATACCGTTGATGCATTAGCTAAATATTTAGATATTAAAGATTATAAATTGTATTTTACTAATAGAAAAATCAGCATGTTAGAAGGAATAAAAGGAATAAGTCCATTAGATATTTCTATGAATATAAATAAAGAAATAGAAATGATCTTAAAAAATACTTACCAACCTATGTACTATATGAATATTAAAATAGATATATAAGGAGAAAAAATGAAAAAAAATATAGAATTTAATTATCATCATGCAAAACACTACAAGGTTCAAAAACAATCTAAAAAAACTTTATGGATTAGTTTATTGTTAACTACAGTATTTGCATTATTAGAATTATTTGGTGGAATATTTTCTGGTTCTCTTGCATTAGTTTCTGATTCATTTCATATGATATCAGATGTTATAGCATTAATATTTAGTATGATAGCTATATATTATGCATCAAAAAAACCAACTGAAAAATACACATATGGTTATTTAAGAGTAGAAATAATAGCTGCATTCTTAAATGGACTTGCCTTAGTTGTTATAGCCATAGGAATAATATATGAGGCAATAAAAAGAGTTATTAATCCTCAGGAAATAAACTTTACTTTAATGATAACTATTGCTATTATAGGTTTAATTATTAATATTATACTTACATTTGTTTTAATGAATAGTTTAAAACATGAAGATAATTTAAATATCAAAAGTGCATTGTGGCACTTTTTAGGAGATTTATTAAATTCAGTAGGAGTAATAATAACTGGTTTTTTAGTAAAATATACAGGAATAGTTCTACTAGATCCAATAATTAGTGCTGTTATAAGTATAGTTATTATGACAGGTGGTATAAAGATAATAAAGAAATCACTAAATATACTTATGGAAGCAGTACCAGAAGAATTAAATGCAGATAATATTAGAAAAAGTATATTAGAAGTTGAAAATATAGAAAATATACACGAGTTTCACTTATGGTCTATATCTGAAGGATTAACTAGTCTTTCTTTTCACGTTATTCTTAAAGAATATAAGGGTGTGGATGATTATAGTATAATAAAAAAAATATCAGACATGTTAAAAGAAAAATATGGAATAGAACATGTTACTATACAAATAGAAAATCCAGAGATAAATATACATGAGGATGAAATATAAAAAGCCAGTAAAAACTGGCTTTTTATTTATTTTCTATTATTTCACTCATATCATGATACATAGGTATTTCTATATCAACCCTCTTATTAGTACTAGGATGAATAAATGATAACTTATATGCATGTAGCATTTGCCTTTTTGCTATCTTATGATATATGGAATTAGGGTTGTATAAACTGTCCCCTATTATTGGATAGCCAAGGTATTTAAGATGCACTCTAATTTGATGAGTTCTTCCAGTGAATAATTCACATTCCACTAGAGATACATCCAAATGTTTGTAAACATTTATTAATTTAAACTTAGTTTTTGCATCCTGACCTCTATCATCTACTATCATTGCAAGCTCATCCCCATCCTTATATATCCTTGCTTCCACAGTAATATCATCATGTTTAAATATACCTTCAATCAAAGCTATATATTTTTTAGTTACATTAGACTTTCCAGATTGTATGAATGATTGTGCAAAACTATTTTTTGCTATCATTATTAATCCTGAAGTATTCATGTCTAAACGAGAAATAAATCTTGGGACTATATTTTTATCATATTTTTCTTTGAAATAATAGACTATTCCATTTGCAAGAGTTTTATCTACCTTTTTTAATGTAGGATGAGTTAATAAATATGGTTCTTTATTTACTATTAATAAATCATCATCTTCATATACTATATCAAGGTTCATTTTAATAGGCAAAAGGTCAGTTCCTTTTTCTTTTTCCTTAACCATCAATGTACCTATTTTTGGTAATTTAGTTGTAGTTCTAATTTGCTTATTATCTAAAAATACCTCAATATTCCGTAAGCTTCTTCCAGAATAGTTATGAAACTCACGGAGATATTGAGATACTTTTAATCTAAATGCTTTTTCATCTAGAATATATTTTTTCATTATAATAATTTAGGTATCATGCAAATTGCATAAATTGGACCGGCATGAGCCCCAACAGTTGCTCCTATATGTGTAGTTTTGTCAGCAATAGTAACCTTATTATTACCTTTTGTGCTTTCAAGTATTTGATTAATATTATCTAATTGTTTTGAACTACCACCAAATCCCGTATAAATATATATACTATGTTTTCTAGAAATTTCTTGTATATTTTTTTCTAAATAATTAAGAGCAGAATTTTCTCCAAATACTTTTTTCTCTACAGCTAATGTTCCTTGAGAGAAAGTAAGTACAGGTTTTAAGTTTAAGAAGTCACCAATAGATCTTGCCATCTTAGTGATTCTTCCACCTCTTTCAAGATATTTTAAATCTTCTACAACTATATATGCTTTAACTTTAGACTTAAATTTCTCAGCCCATGTAGAAATTTCAGAAACACTGTGTTTAAGAACAGCTTTTTCTGCAGCCTGTTTAACTAAAACCCCTAAAGGGAAAGATACTAGTTGTGTATCAATTTGTATAATATCGTTTTCTCTATTTAAATTAGATCTAACCATCTTAACAGTTCTGAAAGTACCACTTAAGGCATTACTAATGTTAAGAGCTATGATCTTCTTATATCCTCTATTAAATAAGCTAGTATATAGGTTCATTAATTCTTTAGGTGAAGGTTGTGCACTCTTGAAGTAAGCTTCTTCATTTATTAATTTATTCCAGAACTCATCTTTAGTTAAGTTTACCCCATCTTTATAATGTTCTCCACCAGCTTCTAGTCTTATAGGAGTTATAAATATTGGAAGACCTTTAATATCTTCTTCACTTAAATCACATGCAGAATCTGTAACTATAGCGATTTCTGACATGTTTTCTGGTTTGTTTTCTACATAAATATAGTATTGGTAATTTTCTTGTTCACCTAAGATAAACTTAGTTTTAGACATGTTTAATAAAGATTTAACATCTTCAAATTTATCCTTACCTTCAACTACAGTAATATTAGTAGTATTTTCACTAATATACATAGATTTAATCTCGTTTACTAAATCTAATAAGTTCTTATTAGCATGTTTTATCTTAGTATTAACTAATGCAATATAGTCATCTTTATATATAGCTAATCCATCAACATTAGTATCTCTTACAGCCTTAGTAATTTCTATAGAATAGTTAAATTCTTGATTAAACTTAGTATTAGTAATAGTATCAAAGTAGCTATTTAAGTAGAAATAACCTTCCATCATAGTCTTAGTTGGAACAACTAAAACACTCTTTTCAGTTTTTTCTGCAGCAATATTTGCAGTAGATATTACGTTTTTGTTATTAGGTAATATTACTATTTGTTTATTGCTATTAATTTTAGCTATAGCATTTAATACATCTTGTACACTTGGATTTTGGCTTTGACCACCAAGTAGAACAACATCAGCTCCTAAAGCTAAGAATTCTTCTTTAAGGTTTAAACTATCTGCTAAGATAACATATGAGTACTTAGAAAAATTTGGTTTAGGATTAACAAATATTTTAGTTTGTTCTTTTTCACTGCTAATTAATCCTTCGTTTTGTAACTTCATGTTTTCTATTTTAATTTTTTCAAGATCACCATGTTGTACAGCAAGTTCTAAAGCTTGTCCAGGGTTATTAGTATGTACGTGTATCTTGAATTTCTTTGATGTCTGAGCAAATACTGCAGAATCACCTAATTTTAGTATTTCTTCTTTAAATTTGTCTATATCAAAATCAGCATTTCTGATTATGAATTCAGTACAATATCTGAATTTAATTTCTGCTGGATCATGAGTAATATCTCTTAAAGTGCTATCAAATGTTTTTTCAGTAACTTCAAGAGAAACTATTTCATCTATTTCTGTAAGTGCTTTGCTTATACCTATGAAGAAATAGTATAGTCCCATAGCTCCAGAGTCTACAACTCCAGCTTCTTTTAATTTTGGTAAAAGATCAGGTGTCTTATTAACAGCTTCTTCTGCTGTAGTAGTTAAAACTTCTAACATTTTATCTAGAGTTTCAACACCATCTTTAATTTCAATTGCTTTTTCACTAACTTCTCTAATAACAGTAAGTATAGTTCCTTCAACGGGTGTGTCAACTGCCTTGTATGCAACTTCTTTTGCACTTTGTAATGCTTCAGCAAGATCTGCACTTTCTAATCTTTTTTTATCACCAATTCCTCTTAAGAAACCAGTAATTATTTGAGAAAGAATAGTACCTGAGTTTCCTCTTGCACCCATAAGTACAGATTCTTCTACAACATCTATAACCTCAGTCATAGAGCTTTTCTTAGTAGTACTTCCTTCAATATCGTTTTTCATTGTTTCTAAAGTCATAGACATATTTGAACCAGTATCTCCATCTGGAACAGGATAAACATTTAATTCATTAAGATAATCTTCATGTTTTTTTACCCATTTTGCTCCACCTATAAGAATACGTCTCAACCTTTTAGCATCAATGTACTTTATACCCATTCATATCCTCCTAGTTGTTGGCACCATAAATTTTCATTAATTCTTCCAACTCTTTTTTCTCTTCTAACTCTTCTATTTTTTTAACAGAAAGTAAGATAGAGTTTTTATTATTATTTTTATCAAATACCACTGCTTTAATACTGTCTCCAACATTATAGTGTTCTTTAATATCCTTAATTTGTTCACTAGATAATTCTTTTTTAGGAATTAATCCTTTAAAATCATCAGTTAATTTAACAAGTACACCATTTTCTAATATGTCAGTAATTACTAATTCATATTCTGTATTTTTCTCAAATTTTGAAGAAGCTACATCATATGGAGATTTACCTAATCTCTTAATACTTCCTACTAGATTTTTTTCATCTTCTTTTATTTCTATTAATTTAATATCTATTCTTTCTCCAACTTTTAAATCTAATTTATCAAATTTATTCCATGAATATTCTGATTTAGGAACAAATATTTCTAAGTTTTCTTCAGTTTTTGCAAAGAATCCAAAGTCTTTAACTCTAGTTACAGTAACTTTAATTACATCATTTAAAACACAGAAAGCATCTAAATTAGCCCATATTTTTTCAAATACAGTTTTAGCACTTAAAACTATTTTTTCTTTTTCATCATCTATTCCTACTACTTCACAGAATATTATATCACCTTTGCTATATTCCTTTTCTACATTACCTATTTTTTTGTAATATAGGTCTGATACATGTATTAAATCTTCTCTTTCTCCTAAGTCAACTACAACACCAAAAGAGAATACCTCTTTTACTGGTGCATCAAAGTTTTGACCAATTTGATATTTTTTTCTAGTTTCTAACCAAGGATTTTCAGCTAGTTGTTTAATACTTATTTTTATCTTTTTAGCTTCTTTATCAAGTTCAATAATCTTAGCTTCAATTTTATCACCAACATTAAAGTCTTTTAAAGTTTTTTCTTTATTCCATGCTATTTCACTACTATGTAATAGACCTGATAGCTTACCTAAGTCAACTATCATACCATAGTCTAATTTATTAGAAATTGTTCCAGAAATTTTATCTCCTAAATTTAAATCGTTTAAAAACTTAGCTTCTTCTTCTTTAACTATTTCTATTCTTGAAAGAACTATATCTTTTCTATTTTTTTCTATTACGTCAAACTCTAATTTTTCACCATTAGGAGTGTAACTTTGGTTTAATCCAGAATTTTTAAATGGTAAGAATGCTGAGATTAATCCACAGTCTACTCTATAACCACCTTTTACTTTTTCTTTAATTATTCCAGAAAGTTTGTCTCCTTTTTTAATATTAGAGAAAGCTTCCCTTTTTTCTAAAATGTTTTTTGAAACTATTAAGAATTCATCATTTTCTTTTACAACTAGAACCTTAATTTTATCTCCTATCTCAAGTCCTTCTATTTCAGAAACTCTAATACGTCCTTCTAATTTATTATTGATATTTAAATATCCAAACTCATCATCTTTTCTGATTATTGTTCCTTCTATTTTATCACCAAGATTTTGTTCTCCAGTAGGAAGATATTCTTCTAACATTTCCATAAAATTGTTGTTCATTAGTTCTCTCCTTAATCAAATTGTTCTATTTCTATTAGCCTTTGTAGTGAGTTAAGTAAATCTAATTCTTCTTCTTCATTGCCATTGTCAGCAATAATTTCAAATTCTCTACCTTGCTCTAAACCAATTAGTAGAATAGCCATAATATTTTTGGCATCATAATTTTCTTTTTCATATCTAAAAAATACATTACCAGAAAACTTATTAGTAATGGCACATATTTTTGTAGATGGCCTTGCATGTATGCCTTGTTCATTTAATACCTTAACTTTAATTTTGTTCATAAATATCACCTAAAATATTAGTCTATACCATAAAATATTATACAACAATAATTTGTAAATAGCAATATTTTGAGATAAATAATTGTAAAAGTAAATAGTGTGTGGTATATTTTTAGTAAGGAGGAAGGTCTATGAAATCGTATACTGTTTGCTATTTAATAAAAGATGATAAATTTCTTATGCTTTATAGGAATAAAAAAGAAGTGGATATTAATAAAGGAAAATGGATAGGTGTAGGTGGTAAGATAGAAGAAGGAGAGAGCCCACATGTATCCATAACTAGAGAAGTTAAGGAAGAAACTGGATATACTATGGAAAAATGTATACTAAGGGGTATGTTAATATTTGTATATAACGGGAATACAGAATACATTTATGTTTTTACTTCAGAAGATTTTTACGGAGAAATGATAGAATGTGATGAAGGAGAACTTAAGTATATACCAAAAGATGAAATATTAAATTTAAATATTTGGGAAGGAGATAAGTATTTCCTTGAAGAATTAATAAAAGGTAATAAGGAATTCTTTGTATATAGAATGGAATATGAAAATGATAAATTAATAAAGGTTGATAAGGAGCAATAATGTTAGTATTAAATAAATTGGTAGAAGTTTACTTTAATGGTGAATTTGATAAGTTATCTGTAGGATATATTAGAAAAATAGACGATGAATATATTATGTTAGAAGAAGTAGATCCAAGAGGATTTATAGATGGTTATTCCTTCATACTTAAAGATAATATAAATATTATTAAAAGTGATACAGAATATTTAAAAGGTATAGAAATATTAATGAATGTTAATTCAAAAGAAAATATATTAAATAGCTATGTATTTGATCATAAAGAAATAAAGTTAGAAGGCGAGAATATTTTTGATGATATTTTAAAAAAATTAACAGGTAACAAACTTCCAGTGACCCTATTACTTCCTGAATCTGAAAAAGTCTTTGGATATATTAGTGAAATTTCAGATGATTTTGTTGAAGTAGAATATTTTGAAGAAAAAATAAGTGTTAATAAAAAAGATATAATTAATATCTATGTTAATGGTGTATCCCAAAGAAGTGATATATTATTAGATTATGAAAAGAGAAAATTAAAAAAATGAGAATTTGGCATGAAGAATTAATAAGTAAATTACCAAGACAACAATTATTAGGACAACATAGGGAATGTTGTGCGCTTAGGGGTAAAGGATGGAATAAAAAACATAGTGTAGTAGATTATGTTTTTAAATATAGTCCGATTAAATTATTTCATTATCATTTATTGATAATGAAAGAAATGGAAAGAAGAGGGTACATACCTTCAAAAGAATGGTATGATCCTTTATATAGAGGAAAAAAAGAAAAAAGATATGAATATATTAAAGAAGAAAAAGTTACAATACCAATATATTCAGAACACAACGACATTTACTATTCACAGTGTTTAGAAAATTTAGAAAAGAAAGGGATAATTCTATAGATGTAGAGAATGAGTTAAAATATCATTATGTAAATAAAAATATATGTAAACAAAGTATTAAAATTTGAAGCATAACTTTGATTTTCTAATTCTAATAGAAATATCATAATAAATAGAATAAGAGTGATAAACCCAATTAATCATTAGGAATGATATATTGAAAGTGTTGAAAAATATTGAATGAGAAGTTTCTAGTTGCATAGTTATAAAAAAAACATAAGTGACAAATCTATAATGACGGAACATAATTTTACAAAAATAGATAATAGAAAATAAATTCGATTTACACAATTACAAAAAAACTGTGCATTTAAAATTTCCCATTACAAAAATTTAAAAAAGTCTTGACAAAGAATTGTATTTAGTGTACAATTACTATTGTCTTGATGGGCTGTAGCCAAGCGGTAAGGCAGTGGACTTTGACTCCACGATGCGTTGGTTCGAATCCAGCCAGCCCAACCATTTATGCGTTTAACGCATTTTTTTTTACAATTTTTTAGGAGAGAGTATGGAAAGTAGATATTTTTCTTTATTGGAATTAAAGGATAAAATGTATGAAAATTTAGAAGTTAATATAAGTAAAATAGTAATATTAATGTGTGCAATTCTTATAGCATCTATAGGATTAAATATGAATTCAACACCAGTAATTATTGGAGCAATGTTAATTTCTCCATTAATGAATTCTATTTTAGGTATGGGAATAGGTCTTTCTATATATGATATGAATCTAGTTAAAAGATCTCTTAAATTAATGATGGTTCAAGTTGGGGTAAGTTTACTTACATCATTTGTATATTTTTTAATTTCACCTATATCTTATGCAAGTACTGAAATTATTGCTAGAACAACACCAACTATATGGGATGTAATTATAGCTTTTGTTGGTGGTGTTGCTGGAATAATAAGTGCAAGGCAGAAAGAAACAAGTAATATAGTTCCAGGTGTTGCTATAGCAACAGCACTTATGCCTCCAGTATGTACTGCAGGATATGGACTAGCTAAAGGTAATTTTAGGTATTTTTTTGGAGCCTCTTACCTTTTTTTAATCAATACTTGTTTTATAATGATAGCAACATTTATAGGTATAAGACTTATGTATAAAATATATGGTAAAATAGATGTTAATAAAAAAATAAAAAATACTCTAATTGCTATTTCATTTTTAATAATTATCCCATCTTTATTTAGTGCAGGTAAATTAGTAACACAAACAGTAAGAAAAGATGCAGTTGAAAAAATGATAAGTAGAGAATTCTCAGATCACGTAATAATTAAGAAAAGATATTTATTTGAGGATAATATGGTAGAACTTACTATAGCTGGAGAAATATTAAGTAACAGTAAAATTTAAGAGATACTAGAAAAGAGAAAAGATTATGGTATAAGTAATGTAGAATTTGAAATATTACAAATTCCTAATATAAAGAACATGAATCCTGAATTTTTAGAAAAATATATAGATAAATATATAGAAGAAAAATTAAAAGATAGAAATGCACAATAGTGCATTTTTTTTATTGACTTTTAATAAAACCGAGATAAAATATATTAGGAAGTAAATTTAATGGAGGCGAATAATCATGAAAAAAATGTTAAGATTCTTATTCTTTTTCTTCATGCCATTTATGGTTTTTGCAAATGATATGGAGATACGTAATAAGATAGAGTACTTAATTATGCCAGATTTTAGATACTGGAATGTAGATGAAAATGGTAAGAAAAAAGATTTTGATGTAATGAATGATGAAGTTAGAGATGTAATTAAAACACATAATTTTAATGGTGTTATTCTATTTGCACAAAATGTTAAACAAACAGAACAAACTTTAAGATTGGTAGATGAAATACAAAAAGCATCTAAAACGCCTATGTTCATATCTATAGATCAAGAAGGTGGAATAGTTACAAGACTTGGTACTGGAACTAATTTCCCAGGAAATATGGCTATAGGTGCTACTAGAAATGAAAAATATTCTTATGAAGTAGGAAAAGCTATAGGTAGAGAGTTACATGCTTTAGGTATAAATACTAATTTAGCGCCTACTATAGATGTTAATAACAATGCGAAAAATCCAGTAATAGGACTTAGATCATTTTCTTCAGATCCAAACATAGTTGCAAGTCTTTCAAGATCTATGATTAATGGAATAAAACAAGAAAATGTTATAGCTGTAGCAAAACACTTCCCAGGACATGGAGATACAGCAATAGATACACATTTAGGACTTGCAAGTGTAGATAAGAGTATGGAAGAACTTGAAGCTATAGAATTATTACCTTTCAAGAAGGCTATAGAAGCAGATATAGATATGATAATGACTGCACATGTACAACTTCCACAAATAGAAAAAGACTATTTTGTAGCTAAAAATGGAGATAAAATAATTTACCCTTCAACTATATCTGATGATGTAATTACAGGTATATTAAGAGAAAAATTAGGTTATGATGGTGTAGTAATAACTGATGCATTAGGTATGAAGGCAATATCTGATAATTTAGGGCCAGTTGAAGCAATGAAGTTATCTATTAATGCAGGTGTAGATATATTACTTATGCCTATAAGCCTACATAGCATGAAAGATGTTAAAGAATTAGACAAGGCTATAGATAAATTAGTAGAAGCAGTTAAAAATGGAGAAATATCTATGCAAAAAATAGATAAATCTATATCAAGAATTAATGCATTAAAAGAAAAAAGACATGTTGTAAAAGATGAAACTAATATAGATGTCAGAATAGAAAATGCATTAAAAGTAATAGGTTCAAAACAAAATAGAGATTTAGAAAGAGAAGTATCTAAAAATGCAATAACTGTTGTTAAAGATACTCCATTAAAAGAAATGAAAAGAGTGTTAATTCTAGGTACAGATACTAGTCAAAGAAAAGTTACAGAATTTGCAATCACAAGATTATTTGATGAAGGTAAATTACAAGATTTGTCATATAAATTTATGATATATGGTAAAGATACTAAAGAAATAGATATAATATCTCAATCTACAGATGTAGATACTATAATAGTATATGGAGCTATGAATAATGAAAATGCTTTAAATCCAGAAAGTTATAGAACTAAGGTGCCAAATATGGTTGCAAAACTTGAAGGATTACAAAAAATATACGTAAGTATAAATAAACCTTATGATGTAACTGCACATTTAGATTATGATAAGGTATTAATTGCTTATGGATTCAAAGGAATGGATCCTACAGAAGTTGATGGAGGAATAAAAGCATTTGGACCAAATATACCTGCAGCATTAGAAATAATATTCACACAAGAAGAAGCTAAAGGTAAATTACCAGTAGATCTTCCATTTATAGAAAATGGAAAATTAACTGAAAAAGTACAGTTTAATTTAGTTAAATAAGCTTTTAAATAAATTTTACATACGAGGCATGGACGTGAGTTCAAGCCTTTTTATTCTATAGGAAATTAGAAACTTAATAAACTGTATAGAATTGTATTAAATTATATATCGTAATAATTATTTTAAAGTAGCACAAAAATACCTATTCGAATATAAAGAAGATGTACCAATAGACTGGACACATAAAAGGAGCAAATTCCCAAATAGACTTAAAATTCATTCTAAAAAGAGAAGGACCTTTTTTTATATATAATTGTTTGACAAATGTATTTAAAAATGATAATATTAGTTAATCGAATAATACCTAGGAGGACTTCAACATGAAACATACATTAAAATTAACTTTTCTAGCATTTTTAACTACATTTTTTTCATATGCAAACATAACAGTAGATGGAAAAACAAATGTATATGTAGAAAAGAGTAATAATGGTGTAGATATCATAAATATTTCAACTCCAAGTCCTAAAGGTGTAAGTCATTCAACCTTTAAAGAATTTAATGTAAGTGAAAAAGGTGCTGTAATAAATAATGCAAAAAATATTGCAAGGAGTAGAATTGCAGGACTAATAAATGGTAATAATAATATTAAAGATACAAGAGCAAAACTTGCCCTTCTAGATGTAACAGGATTAGAAGAAAGTAAACTAAAA
>NZ_LOHX01000254.1 GCF_001559775.1 Streptobacillus felis
ATGAATCTGATATTAAGACATTAAATACTTATTCTCATACAGTAATAATATATATAGGATTAACTAACATTATTTCTGTAATTAAAACAACTAGTAATTCAACAGTAGTATTAGCATTAAATATTATATTACTTTTTTCTAAATTATATAAAGATGTTATATATATTTCATCTAAATTTATACCTACAACATTAAAAATATTCTTTACAACTCTACCTTTATTACTTTCTACAATATTTTAATTTTTAAAAGCTTCTTTTTCAAC
>NZ_LOHX01000255.1 GCF_001559775.1 Streptobacillus felis
ATAGTATTTTTTTCATAATTTTACTTCCAATTATTTATTAAAATTTTCTACAAAAAATAATGTTTGGTATTTAATTGAGTTACACTAATATACCCAGTTATGCATTTCAGGTCTTTAAGCCTAACCATGATTAATATTTAATGAAAGTAATTTATTATGTACTTCTCTCTTTACTTCTATAAAGAATTCATCTAACCCACATTTAAATATTTTATTAGTTTTTGTAAATATATATTT
>NZ_LOHX01000256.1 GCF_001559775.1 Streptobacillus felis
AATAATATATTTATTTCTACACAAATGAGAGAATTAGAACAAAAAAGAGAAAATAAATTATACGAATATTTTAATGCAATAAAATTATCAAACAATAATTTAGCTAATTCATTTATCAATGGAGAAGAAGAGAAAAGTATTTGTATTTAGCATGTAAATGCTTATGTACCATGTTTTAGATATGTAATAAAAAAAGGGATAAAAAAAGTAA
>NZ_LOHX01000257.1 GCF_001559775.1 Streptobacillus felis
TCATTTTAATTCAGATGAAATGGTTCTAATATCATCAGATAAATTAGAAGATATATATGGAAGACTTGGGTTAAGAACTACACTTAAAGAATTTGAAATTGATAATAGTATATTTGAAGCAATTGCACTTAATGCTACTAAAAATAATAGAAATAAAATAGGCCATTATTATACTTAAGATAAAAATGAAGTAATAGGAGTATTGGAGTAAGCTATATAATATGAAAAAATGAATAAAAGGAAGGAGAGGTGTGATAAAGTTAAATAATTAACGATAAGCATACAATAAAGAATAGAAAAAGGCATTGTTAGTGGGAAGTTTAAATATGGATATTACAGCAAGAGTGGACCAATTACCCAAGCTAGGTGGGACAATATTTGGAACAACATTTTATAAAAGTTGTGGGGGT
>NZ_LOHX01000258.1 GCF_001559775.1 Streptobacillus felis
TCCCAGTAGAATACTGGACTATTCCAACATATACAGAATTATTATTTACATTATAATAAAAAAAGGAATTATTTCTTAACGATATAATTCCTTTTTATATATAAAATAAAATTAGGTTATTCCCTTATTTTGGTAAACTTAATTTCTTATTTATTACTATTAATCTTATTATTAATACTACAAAAAATATTATTATTGTTGTTTTAATCTCACTAATTTTTAAATCTACTATCATATATTTATATAAAAATCCTGCTATTACACATAATATTGAATAAATATCTTCTTTAAGTATAAATGGTGTTTCATTTGCTAATAAATCTCTTATTATATCTCCACCTACAGCTGTTATCGTAGACATTATAATTATACCTATAGTATTTTAATTATTTTGTACTGCAATATTTGCTCCTATAGATACAAAAATTGCAAGACCTACTACATCAAAAACTATTACAAACATAATAACAGTTTTTACAACATTTTCATCAAATTTTGGTT
>NZ_LOHX01000259.1 GCF_001559775.1 Streptobacillus felis
TTAAAGAAGCAAATATAGCTCCTTCTAATCCCATTTTAATTATTACTAAATATATAAAGTTAAAAATAATTTTCAATATTAATAATACTATCATTCTATAAAATGTAGCTTCTGGCTCTCCAGTTGCACTTTTAATTGAATTAAATATAGCAGCCATAAACTGAAATGGTATAATAAACGAACTTAAAGCAAAATAAGTTATTGCATAATCTCTTATTACAGGATCTATTGGTGCTAAATATTTTGCACCATAAAAACATAAAGGCATCCATAGTATTCCTAATAAAAATCCAAATACTAATACATGCATAGCAACGTTTTTTACTCCATTAAAATCTCCTTTACCATTAAGTTGAACTATTATGGTCATAGCAACTACACTAAGTCC
>NZ_LOHX01000260.1 GCF_001559775.1 Streptobacillus felis
TACAATGTAGATGATTTTTATATAGTGTTATTACATTAATATTTATATTGATCTTTAAAAAAAATGAATTTATTAATATGAGATGATGTTTTCTTTTATTCAGTTAATAGTTTTATTTTGTAAATCTGTTTCATTAAAAATAGCCTCCTATGATTTATTTTATCATAGAAGACTATTTCTTTTTAATTTATATATTTTTTATCATACTATTTTTTTATTCTACATTCTTATTTTTATTAGTTAAAAAGAATCCTAAAGTACATAATCCTGAGAAAATTATTCCTATAATTATAGCTATATTTTCAACTAACCTTATATCTATACCATTAAAGAATCTAACAAACCCTTCTGGTGCTGCAATTATATATGAAGTTACAACAACAGTCATAAACATAGCTGGAACTAAAGCCACCCAGTAATTCCTATTTCTATTTGCTAAGTATTTAACT
>NZ_LOHX01000261.1 GCF_001559775.1 Streptobacillus felis
AACGATTTAAAAACCTCATTTCTTGTATCTTGATCTGTAGTATCTAAAAGATATCTTTTTTGATCTAGATAAGAAAAATCATCAATTTCTACCCCTTTAAATTCTTTGTTGAAAAAAGTAGTTGATAGTGCAAGTTTTTCTTTTACTTTTTACCTTGCGGAAATAACTAACAATCTAACTCTTGTAGGAGTAACTGTATTTCTTTTTGGAAACTATTTTTTATTTTCTTCTTTAATTA
>NZ_LOHX01000262.1 GCF_001559775.1 Streptobacillus felis
TGCTTGTGCATTTCCACATATTTTATTACCATCTATTTCTAAGTCATTTCTTTCAGTAAATTCAGCGTTAACACCTAAACATTCTAATGTTTTAATAACAGGTCTAGAAACACTATTGAAATCAAATGCTTTATTTT
Source organism: Streptobacillus felis (assembly GCF_001559775.1). NCBI lineage: Bacteria > Fusobacteriati > Fusobacteriota > Fusobacteriia > Fusobacteriales > Leptotrichiaceae > Streptobacillus > Streptobacillus felis. The sequence goes on from NZ_LOHX01000262.1 coordinate 138, forward strand.
CATCTTCCTTTGATATTATAGCATAGCTTAAGTTATTATAATAACGGTAAAATGCACCAGCACCACTAATTCTTCTTCCTACTTCTATATTATTTTAACTTTCGAATTCTTTACTTATTTCTTCTATAGT
>NZ_LOHX01000263.1 GCF_001559775.1 Streptobacillus felis
AAGTGCAAGGGTAGGAGAATATGGACTAGATTTAAATTTAAATGTATTAGAAGCAATAGTTAAACCTAATGAATTTAAAGAAAAACAAGAACTTGCAGAAGAAGAAATAAAAACTAAGTTTGAAGGAATAAAAACTGCAATAGAAACATTTAATTCAGAAAAAGATGAAATAATTGATATATCTCAAAAAGAGAGAACAAATATACTAAATGCTGAAGAATATCATCTAAATTCAAAATATGATATAAACATTGATATAATTAAAAAATCTGATGTTAGAACAAAGGAAGGAAGGGAAGAATTAGTAAAAAAACTTGGTTTTTCTGGGTATAAGGCAATTGATCCAAACAAACTTCCTAAAGAAGCTGAGGAAAGAAATAAAGAATTATTACAACAGGGGTTAGGATTATTAAAAATATTTGTAGGTAAAAATAAAGAAATATATACTGTTGGTGAACTATCAGAAAAACAATTTAAAGAAGGTATATCTAGAGAATACGGTATTGTAAATTATGGAAAAATTATAAAAGATTTAAATGGTAATAATAAATTGATAGGAGCTACTGTAGGAGAAATATTTAAAAAAAGAATAAGTGATAATATATATGATGAAAAACCTATACAGATTGAATATGATAATGTTGAAGATGGTGAAATTGTTGAGATAATAAGCGATATGTATGTTGTACAAGACATTATTATAAACAATCAAAAAAATATGTATTTATTTGAAAGAGGTATTATAGAAAAGAGAATTAAAGAATTTAAAGACACCCCAACTTATATTAAGGATGCTACAGGGGATAATGTAGAAAATTTATTAAAATCATTAGAAAAGGAGACAGGCTTAGATATAATTGAAATAGTATATTTAGCAGGGGAAAAAAATAAAGAAATGTTTATAAAAAACAATATTTTAATAAGTAAAGATGAAGTGAAAGAAATTAAAAATTCTAAAATTAAAGATTTAAAATTAATGAATAATGTTAAATTCATATTAAATCCTATTCTTACAAATTCAAAAATAAATATATTAAATAGTGAAAAAGAAAAAGAAAAAATTAATATTTCAATGAAAGATTTTATAGAATACGTTGAAAATAATCCTGAAAAGAGTTCTGTTGTAAGTATGGTTACTGTAATTAATAATGTAGATTATTTAAATACAGGTACTAAAGTTTTACTGAAAGATTTTAATTATACAAAAAAAGAAAAGCAAAAAGTAATATTAGGAACTACATCTTTTATAATTCAAGGTGAATATTTGGACAATAAAAAAATGAAGTTAAAATTTTTTTTCATAGATAAATTTGAACATGCACTAAAGCCAACTAATTTTCCAAATTTTCAGCCTGATGATATTGAGGGGTCAATAAATTTTGGGATTTTGTTAAAAGAAAAAGAAATGGTTATTAAACTTAAAGATTTAAATAAAATAAAAAGAAAAATTCAAGAAAACAACAAAACTTTAGAAGAAATTTTAAAGGATCTAAAATGAAAAAATATATTTTAATGATTATATTTATATTTATTTTATTGAAAATCGTTTCGACTTTTAATTTAACTGATGTTGGTTATTATACAGATGATATTATGTTTATAAAAAATGAAAAAAAGATTATTTTTTTAAAAAACAACGAAAAACTTATTAATGTAAAGTCAGTTTATAGATTTCCTGGATATATAAATGCGTTGATGATAAAAACTAATTCAAGAGAATATATATATTATTTTAATTCTGATTATATATTACATGATCTTGAAAAAGATTATTTTGATTATCCTTTGAGCAAGGATTCAATAGAAAATAATTTGTATATTGATTTTGATTTATTTTTTATTTTATTTACAGTGGAGAGCAAATATGAATAGAAAACTAAAAAATGTTTTATTACTATTTTTTGTAATATATTTAATAAATGGCATATTATTTAAAGGAAACTATAAATATGATTATAATGTTAATATTGATAATTTTTCTAAATTATCAATAAATGATAGAAATGAAATTAACCTTGCATTATTAATAGGAAGAAACAATGATTATTTATATGGTTTTTCCTATGCAAATTATAAGTCTCCATTTTTTATATACGACATAGAAACAGAAGAATTAAAAATAGTTGATTTCAAAGAGTTTAATGAAACAATAAAAACAAATATATTATACCCTTACACATTATTCAAGTTCTTTAATACAAAAGATAAACTAAGGGATATTGGGTATGTTTTTAAACCAGTATCCTCTTTTAAATCTATGAAAAGTTCATACATATACAGTGATATTGAAAAACCTTTTTGGACTAAAATGTTTAGTATTAACTTAAAAAATATATTATTAATTTTCATATTTAATCCTATTTTTTGGATATATATGTTCTTATTTTTAATTGAAAGAAATAAAAAGAAAGATAAACGAGAATTTATAGAAGAAGAAATAATATTTTATTCTTTCATTTCTTTATCATATTTGACATCTATACCAACGATACTATTAAAAATATATCATCAAAAGAAAAAGTGGGAGATAGACTCTTTAAATAAATTAAATATTTTAAATGCAAGTTTTATTATAAATATTCATATAATTAATTACTTGAAAATTATTACGTTTTTTTTAAATATTTATTTTGTTTTACTAATTTATATGATTATTTTTATTTTATTAATTTCAATATATTATTACATATTCAATAAAATTTATATGAGGGAGGACAGAGATTATTTATTGATTGAATTGCTTCTTTTTATATTAATTGGGGTAAAGTTCTAATATCAATCCTTCTTACTGGATAAACCAGTAAGGGGGTCTTTTTTTAAAGTTTAAATAAAAACATTTTTGTCTATTGACAATAGTTGATTGCTTAAGTATAATATTTTTACTTGGAGGAGAAATATGGAAGAGTATGCTCATTTAAGATTAATTGAATAGAAAGAAGGGAAAAATGTTTGATTTATCAATAGTTACAATTTTTTTAGGGGGAATATTTATGTTCTTTTCACCCTGTATATTTCCATTATTACCAGTATATTTTGGTGTTCTTGAAAAAGATAATAAGAAATTTAGAAATACACTTTTATTCTTATTGGGTATTTCTCTTGCCTTTATACTATTAGGCTTTGGTTTTGGACTTTTAGGAGATATACTATATAACCCTGTAATTAGAATAATTGCAGCTATAATTATCATAATATTAGGATTACAACAATTAGAGATATTTAGTTTTTCTTTTTTAGAAAAAACAAAAACTTTACAAAATAATAGAAAATATTATAATTCAGGATTAGAATCATTTATGTTAGGTTTAACTTTTTCTTTAGGTTGGACTCCGTGTATAGGACCTATACTTGCAGGTGTACTTTTACTTGCAGGGGATAGTGGCACAGCACTTCAAGGGGCATTTCTATTACTGGTATTTGTACTAGGTTTTGCAACACCCTTCTTGATTTTTACTGTATTTTATGATAAATTAACTGAGAAGATAAAAATAATAAAAAGTAACTTAGGTTTACTAAAAAAAGCGAGTGCAATATTAATAATCATTATGGGTCTACTATTACTATTTGATAAATTAGAGTCATTAGTTGCTATTTTTAATAGATTAAGTATATAATTGGAGGGAAAATGAAAAAAATAATAATTATGTTAATGTTAATATTTTCTAGTCTTACTTTTTCAGGAGACTTAGATAATATAGTATTTAAAGATCAAAAAGGACAAGTTAAAACTATAAAAGATTTTAAAGGTAAAACATATATCAAACTTTGGGCTTCATGGTGTCCAACTTGTTTATACACTATGGATCACACTGTAGAACTTTCAAAAGAAAAAAATCTTGGATTTAATGTAATATCTGTTGTTTCACCTACAAAAAAAGGTGAATTAAATGAAGAGGATTTTAAAAAATGGTTTAAAGGAACAGATTGGACAGCCTTACCTGTATTAATGGATAATCAAGGAAGCTTAATAAAAAAAGCAAGACTTAGAGGATATCCTACTAATGTATTTATAGATAGTGAAGGTAACATAGCCAAAGTAGTAACAGGAGTTATTTCAACTAAAAAGATAAAGGAAGAAATGAGTAAGATAAAATAAGGTGGTAGAGAAATCTACCATTTTATTTTTCTATAGGAAATTAGAACTCTAATAAAGTGTGTATATTTTTATTAATTCAAATAATTGAATAATTATAATGATATAAAAAGAATGCACTTTATATATTCAAGTAGCACAAAATTACCTATTTGAATAATAGGCCATTAGGGTTATAGAATTTATGAATAGGTCGGCCAAAAGCACTACTTACAAAAAGTTCATAAGCTTCAAGATAAATATTACAATTAGGACACATAAAAGGATAAAATCCCCAAATAGCTTTAAAGTTCTTTCTAAAAAGTGAAGGAACTTTTTTAAGTTCAGTTTTAAATAAAGCAAGAGCTGATTTTAACT
>NZ_LOHX01000264.1 GCF_001559775.1 Streptobacillus felis
CTTTAGGCATAATGAAGGGTAGCAGTGAATCACCGTAAACATCACATACTTTAACCTCTACTGTTCCAGTTCTTCCTGTACCAGAATCCAAGTATGTTGCATCTTTATGTAATTGTGAAGTTTCTTTAGATTTTGGAGTATATAATGCACCTGATTCTAGCCACCTGGTCGCATCATTTTTATTTTCAACTTTTTTGTACCTTGCATTTTTACCTTTAG
>NZ_LOHX01000265.1 GCF_001559775.1 Streptobacillus felis
TTATAGTAATAAAACAAAAGTAAATACTTGTGTTTTAATAAGTAATATTGTTTTAACTAAATTACATTTTTTTTTCAGTATTATTCCATTTCTTTCATCTTATACAGAAACACACCTAATGCAATAGATACATTCAATGATTCAATATTTCCATAAATTGGTATTATAGCGTTTTGATTAGATATAACTAAAAATTCATTAGATACTCCTCAACCTTCATTACAAAAAATATATGCATTTTTATCAGTAATTAATTCATCATTTCTATAATCTATACTTACTTTACTTAAGGCTGTCGAA
>NZ_LOHX01000266.1 GCF_001559775.1 Streptobacillus felis
CTGATTTAACATTTCAATCTTTGTAGTTATATAGAACATCTCTTAATTTAGGCTTAATACCAAATTCATTGTCATTATACAAAATATTTATAGGTTTTTTTACATCAGCTGAGATCAATATACTTTCTTTAAGATTTTTAGCAACTATATCAGCACTTAAATTCTGTCTTGTACCTTCTACTTCAACTAAGTTTTTAACACCT
>NZ_LOHX01000267.1 GCF_001559775.1 Streptobacillus felis
ACAAATTAATGAAAATGGATAAAAGATTAAAAATAGTCAGAGATCTCATTACTTCAGAAACTAAACCTAAATGGTTAATAATAACTATATTAACTGTACTACCTGCAGACTTAATACCATTAGTACAACTTGATGGTGGTAGATTAGCTACTTATGATTTATATGATGTATATAGAAGAGTAATAAATCGAATTATTAGATTACTTAAATCATTAGAGTCAAATGCTCCAGAGATTATGTTAAGAAATGAAAAAAGCATGCTTCCAGAAGCCGTTTA
>NZ_LOHX01000268.1 GCF_001559775.1 Streptobacillus felis
GCCTTAATATATGGTGCACTAACTAATTGTGCTATTCTTTCAAATTTTTCGATCACATAGTCTTCCTTACTATGATTATGTAGTGCAACCATTCTTTCTCCACGATAATCACTATCAATACCTCCAACCTTATTTGCAGGCGCTATTCCCTTTTTCAACGCTAATCCACTACGTGCATAAACAAGCCCGACTAAACCTGCAGGTATTTCAAGTGATCTTCCTGTTTTT
>NZ_LOHX01000269.1 GCF_001559775.1 Streptobacillus felis
AGGTGTAGATATAGTTAATACTTCAAGAGAAGTCTTAACTACAAATGCATGAACAGTCCAAATAGCTATTAATGCAGAAGTATTAAATGATAATGACTTCTTAAATTGTGAACTATCATCTAATATATTTAAAGATAACTGGTTAGAAAATATTAAAGAATTACATGTTGCATCAACTAAAGGATTGTCCGAAATGTTCGATTCAAGTATAGGTGCTGGAACAGTATTGATGCCT
>NZ_LOHX01000270.1 GCF_001559775.1 Streptobacillus felis
AATACAGCAATTTCATAAATTGCAGCACCAAGTCCAAGTTTTGAAGCAATTTTTAATTCATCTTTATAGGTTCTTATATCTACATCTCTTCCAGTTGTAATGGCAAGATTTTTTAATAAAGAGTGATAGCTAAGTATAGCATTTAAATTACCATTTTCCAAACTTTTCTTATACATTTCTAAAGCTTTATCAATTTCATCACTATTTTCATATTATTCCCCTAATTTACTATATGCTGGAACTTAATCTGATAATCGTAAATCATCATAACATTCTTTAGCTTTTTTCCAA
>NZ_LOHX01000271.1 GCF_001559775.1 Streptobacillus felis
CTAATTTCATATTTTCCTCCTAGTTTTTATCTTGCAAGCCATGCACCGTCTACTGCTAGTACATTTCCATTAATTTAGTCTGATGCTTTAGATGATAAGAATACTACAGCCCCCATTAAGTCTTCAGTTTCTCCCCATCTTCCAGCAGGAATTCTATTTAAAATTTCTTGCTTTCTTTTTACATCATCTCTAATCGGTTGTGTATTTGCAGGTTTAATATATCAATGTGCTATTGCAATAATTTGAATATTTTTATCTGCACGTTCATTAGC
>NZ_LOHX01000272.1 GCF_001559775.1 Streptobacillus felis
TTTAACTCCTGCAAAATTTTGTGCAAGCCCTACGCAAGCTGCAATTTCAGCAAGTTCGTTATCAGTAGGATTCCCTAATATCTCGAGTGAAATTTAACTTGTAGGATGTACAATGACTGAACCTCAAAAACTAGTTATATCTAAAAGTATTTCTATACTACCATGTAATCTACCATCTATGTATTTCCACGTAGTTAATCTTTTATATCTTCCATCTTTTAAAGCATAGGCATGTAAT
>NZ_LOHX01000273.1 GCF_001559775.1 Streptobacillus felis
TTAATTTCAATGTTGTTACTTTAAGTTATAAAGACAATTCTTCTGATAAGAAAATAGAATAGGACTTTAAGGATGTAGATGGTTATCTATATAATAGTTTACAAACTAGTTTAGTTTTAGAGGCTATAGGTAAGTCTGATTTAGATTAAGAATTAAAGATAAAGATTAAGTTATAAACAGAACAAAAGAAAAATGGATTTGAGCTTTTCTCTAATAGAGAAT
>NZ_LOHX01000274.1 GCF_001559775.1 Streptobacillus felis
TTTTTGGTACATGTTCTATTTTGGGTAAAGAGGTTTTTCATTATATTTATAATTTAAATAAAGTGTTGATGTTTTTAAAATTATAAAATCTTATTTTTAATAAAATAAAAATAGACTCTAGTGACTTATTAAAATTACCAAAAAAGAAATTTATATTTACTCCATATATATGATTTAGTTAATTATGCTGATAATTAGTAAAAATTTAAAACAAGGAAAATTAAAATTTATTTCTATAGATTTTCAAAACAAACATATATTGAGTATATATATGATATAAATAACATATATTTGATTAATGCAGAAAAAGATTGTATAATTGTTTTGAATAAAGAAAAAAATATTTAGGAGGAAAATTATGAAAAAAATTTTATCAGCAAGTTTAATTCTTGCAAGTTTAGGATTATTAGTGTCGTGTGGACCAGGTCAAGCTAAATCTGATTCTGCAAAAGATGCAGAAGTTAGTTTAAATTTCCCATTAGAGTATAAAAATGATGGGATAGTAGATGAAAATGCAGAGTTCAAAATTGGATTAGTAAACTCATCTCCATTTAAAGGAGTATTATCTGCTCTACATTACCAAGATGGTTATGATGGAGACATCTTAAATTATATTAGTGAAGAAATTTTCTGGAAAAATGAAGATTTTGAAATCTTAGATACTGAAGGTGGAATAGCTACATTATCATTAGACACTGAAAACAAAAAAGTTATAGTTAAATTTAAAGAAGGTTTAAAATGGTCTGATGGACATCCAATGGGTGCAGATGACTTCATCTATACTATGGAAGTTTTAGGACATAAAGATTATACAGGAATCAGATATGATGAATCTGAACATGGACAAATAGTTGGTATGTCAGAATACCATTCAGGTGCTGCAAGCACAATATCAGGGGTAACTAAAGTTTCCGATACTGAAGTACATATTCAATTAAAAGAAAATAACCCTAAAGTAGTTACTGGCGGAGGACCAATCACAAGTATGTCTCAATTATTACCAAAACACTACTTATCTGATATTGCTATGAAAGATTTAGAATCATCTGATAAATTAAGAATACATCCTTTATCAAGTGGTAAATTTGTAGTTAAAAATGTAATACCTGGAGAAGCAATTGAATTTGAAGCTAATGAATACTATCATTTAGGTAAACCAAAAGTTGCAAAAGCTACTTTAAAAACAGTTGCACCTCAATTAGTTGCTGAAAGTATGAAACAAGGTGAATATCATTTATACTTAGAAGTTCCTCAAGATGCATATGATAAATATTCTTCTTTTGATAACTTAGCAGTATTAGGAAGACCAGCATTATACTACTCTTACTTAAGTTTCAACTTAGGACATAGAGACAATGAGAAAAATGAAAACTTTATGGATAGAGATACTCCATTACAAGATGTTAACTTAAGAAAAGCTATTGCTTATGCATTAAATGTTGATGAAGCAGCATCAGCTTTTTATAATGGATTAAGATCAAGAGCAAATGGTCAAACACCACCTATATTCAAAAAATTCTATGATCCAACAAATACTGGATATGAATACAACCCTGAAAAAGCTAAAGAATACTTAGAAAAAGCAGGATATAAAGATAGTGATGGAGATGGATTTGTTGATAAAGATGGTAAGAAATTAACACTTAAATTTGCTACTATGGGTGGATCAGACGTTGCTGAACCATTAGCACAATTCTACTTACAAAACTGGAAAGAAGTTGGAATTGATGTAGTATTAACTAACGGAAGATTACTTGAGTTCCAATTATTCTATGAAAAAGTACAAGCAAATGACCCAGAAATTGATATATATGCTGCTGCATGGGGAGTAGGATCATCTCTTGATCCTTCTCAAACAACTTCAAGATTTGCACCATTTAACATGAACCGTTTCGTAAGTGAAGAAAACGATAAATTACTTGCTGCAATTTCAGACCCTAAAGGTTTAGAAGATCCTAACTACAAAGCAGAAGCTTATAAGAAATGGCATAAATACTACCTAGATCAAGCAGTAGAAGTACCATTAATGTTCAAATATGACGTAACACCTGTAAATAAAGCTATGAAATATTACAACTTATTTACAGATGATGCAAGAAGCTTAATGTTTGAAGGTGTAATAGGTGCACCAGTTAAGGCATCAAACTAAATATTTGTTTTCATATTAGAATCTGTTTAAGACAGAATTCAAAAAAGGGAAGATTTAATCTTCCCTTTTTAATTCTATAGGAAATTAGAACTCTAATAAAGCGTGTATATTTTTATTAATTCAAATAATTGAATAATTATAATGATATAAAAAGAATGCACTTTATATATTCAAGTAGCACAAAAATACCTATTTGAATAATAGGCCATTAGGGTTATAGAATTTATGAATAGGTCGGCCAAAAGCACTGCTTACAAAAAGTTCATAAGCTTCAAGATAAATATTACAATTAGGACACATAAAAGGATCAAATTCCCAAATAGCTTTAAAGTTCTTTCTAAAAAGTGAAGGAACTTTTTTAAGTTCAGTTTTAAATAAACCAAGAGCTGATTTTAACTTATCAGATTTTCTTCTAGCATAGAAACCAAATCTATTAATCATTTTAAAATGTTTGTAAGGTAGATGAAAAAGTAGTTTAGAAACAAAATCTTGAATCGTTAAAGTATGATAAGTAATTTCTTTATTATTAGCTAAATCATTAAACATAAAAGTAACAAAATTCTTTTTAATAT
>NZ_LOHX01000275.1 GCF_001559775.1 Streptobacillus felis
TATTAAAAAAGAGACATAAAATTGAAAATATCAATTACATTTCACATTAAATATATAGAAGGAGATTATTTTTAAGCTCCTTCAATTCTATATTTTATTTAATGTGTTTTACATTTTATATTCCTATTTTAATCTTTACAGTCTGATGCATTATATATACCTGCAACAGTTAATTCAAAGTTATTATATATCTTTCCATTTAATATTGCTGATAATAGGAATGTATCTTCTGCTCTTAGTTTATATCCTTTATCTTTATCTGCTTTTCCTTCTCTTCCCTTTGCCTTTAGATGTCTTTCTATTGCCTCTTTTATTCCATTGTTCTTATGGACTTTTTCTTCATTTTCATTTATTTTCTTTTTCTTTTCCCAAGCAATCCCTTCTCCTACTCTTCTATGAGCAGCAGTTAAAGAGATGTTAAAAGTATCAACTATATCTGAATCCCATCTTAATCCAAAGTGATATTGTGTTTTATCATTATACTTTAATTCATTTCCATTTGTATTATTTTTTGTTCCACCTAAGTCAGTCCCTATGAAAGCAAAGACTTCTTTATCTTTATGCATGAAGAT
>NZ_LOHX01000276.1 GCF_001559775.1 Streptobacillus felis
AGCAAGTACAATTAATGTATCTTTTTTAGAAAATTCTCTAATAACTTGTCTACACATTCCACATGGACTAATTGGATTGTCTACATCACCAGTAATAACTATTAAATCAATTTTTTTCATTCCTTTAGTAATTGATGATGCTATGGCATTTCTTTCAGCACATATGGTTAAACCATAAGATGCATTTTCAACATTTACACCCTCGTGTAAATTACCTTCACTAGCTATCATAACGGCTGCAACCTTATACTTAGAATAAGGGCTATAAGATCTGTCTAATAAATTATTAGCTTTTTCAATATATTTTCTAATTTCTTGTTCACTATATCTATTCATATTACTCCTTAAAATGTTATTGCAGAATCTAATGCTAAAGTAATCATATCATTAAAAGTATTTTGTCTTTCTTCAGATGTAGTAGTTTCACCTGTAACT
>NZ_LOHX01000277.1 GCF_001559775.1 Streptobacillus felis
AATATTTCTATTTCTCAATTATTTCTGTATTATATACCTTTTATTATATACATAGTTTCTTACCTATATCCAACACTTTATGTAGCTTCTAATAAAAATCTATTCGCTAATACATTATCTTTATATGATGTAAATTCATCAAATTTATTCCATACTCTATATGGATATATAAATCATAATGAATGTATTATTCCTCATTTTATATCTTTAAATTCTAATTCTGTAAATTTTAATAATACTTTAGAATGTGCAACCATTAGATTATGCATAGATTGTATTAATTTAGAAGAAGCAAATCTTATTGCTGGTGGAAATTTACCTACTTAGTATTGTCCACTAGATACTGGCCATATTTCATTAAATGTAACCCAATTTTTAATTTCTTCAAATTCGTTAAAACAAAATTCTGCATAATTTACAAAATGTTCTATATTTTCTCTATTTAAAAAATCTCCTTCTTTATGTAATGCTAAAG
>NZ_LOHX01000278.1 GCF_001559775.1 Streptobacillus felis
TTGATATCTTAGCTGTTTCCATTGCAAATTTATGTCTTCCAGCTTGAAAATGATCATGAGAAAGTATAGATCCTCCTACTATAGGTAAATCTGCATTAGAAACTATAAAATAGTGTGGGAACATCTCTACAAATTCTATAAGTCTAGTAAATGTAGACCTAGCTATTTTCATAGATCTTATAGCCCCTGAAAACACTATTGAAGGTTCATTGTAATATATATATGGTGAATATTGGAAAAACAAATCTTCATTAGTCAAATTAAGTTTTAATATCCTATGATTTTGTCTTCCAGGATAATTAAT
>NZ_LOHX01000279.1 GCF_001559775.1 Streptobacillus felis
ATGCTTTTTGTGCATGTTCTTTAACTATATCTTTAATATCTATATTATCAATTCTGTAAGCCCCTGTTAAGATTATATTTGAATCATCTGTTACTTTTGATTCAAATCTTGCTCCTAAGTACCCTGGCGTTTTAAGAGAACCTGCTTTTCCTTCTCCTTTTAAATTTCCCCCTGCAAATATAAATGTTTCTTTTTTAGAATCTAAATATAATCCTAAATCCAGTTTAGTTGATAAGTCATATTCAATTTTTGTTCCACCATTATCTGACTTAATTGTCGCTTCTGAATTTGATTTAAAATATCCC
>NZ_LOHX01000280.1 GCF_001559775.1 Streptobacillus felis
AAGGAGCATTAGGGATAGAAGGAGGTTATACTATTTAATATGAAAAGAATACTAATATTAATAATGATATTTACTGGAATAATTTTATTTCCTAATGAGAAAAAGATAACAGGACCAAGATATAGACTTGAAGGTTCTGTAGGAGTATTTAGTAGCAATAAAGCTTTAAATAGAGATAGAAAAACATTTTCATCAATAACTATAGGATTATTACCAGAATGGAAAGTAGATTTAAATAAGAAATTTGATATAACATTTGGACCAAAGATAGGAGCAAAGGTTTCTTACTATAAGACAA
>NZ_LOHX01000281.1 GCF_001559775.1 Streptobacillus felis
CGAAGTCGGCGTCGATGGCGCGGCCCTTCTCGCCCTGCTGCTCGGCGGTGGTCAGGGCCGGGGCGAGGGTGACCTTGCTGACGGCGGCGACCTGATACTCCTTCATGTCCTTCTCGGACTTGGTCATGTCGGTCTTGTTCATGTCGGTCTTGGGGGCCGGCGTCTGGGCCAGCACGAGGCCGGAGCTCATCGCGAGGAGGCCGGCGGCGGCGGCGAGGCGGTACATCATGGCGGGTCGTCCGGTTTCGGATGTCGTTGAAGGACCCTGGAAACGGAG
>NZ_LOHX01000282.1 GCF_001559775.1 Streptobacillus felis
GCATTGAAATGAGTTGGTACTGTTTTTCTTAATTTAGTTGGCAGCGCCAAGTCTTAGATGTGACACATGGGACCTAGCAGCATGTGAACTCTTAGTTGCAGTATGTGGGATCTAGTTCCCCGACCAGAGATGGAACCCAGCCCACCTGCACTGGGAGCTCAGAGTCTTAGCTGCTGGACCACCAGGGGAGTCCCCAACTATTAATATGTTCTTTCATCCTCATTGGCCTCAACTTGCCCCTTTAACACCAGAGTCTTGCCTATTGGTGGTACGTTGTGTGACCATCAACAGAGGAAACTGATTTGATCGTTGAGGG
>NZ_LOHX01000283.1 GCF_001559775.1 Streptobacillus felis
TAGAATTGAAAGTTTTTTAGAATTAGATCAAAAAATATCTAAGCTTAATATAGGGATAAATTTAAATCATAAATTAAAAACTGATTTTGAAATAGGAGATAGATTAGGTAGATTAAAAGGAGATGTAACATTATCAAGTAAACTAGGAAATTTTGAGATAATGGGTAAAGCATATACTAATATAGGCTCTATAATAAGAAGTTATAAAAATAGGACTGCTGGAGGAGAAATTTCCTTATCTTATGAAAAAGGTGGATTAAGCTTTAAAAGTATATTAAATCATGAAACTTTATATGATTATAGTAAAAATAAAAAAAGTTCTTCT
>NZ_LOHX01000284.1 GCF_001559775.1 Streptobacillus felis
ATTAAACAAAACGATAACAAATAATGGAAGTGTCGAGTTGAATTATATTCGTAGATAAAAATTAAATTGTAGATGACGATAATATCTACAGGTAAATTCCAGATTGTCTAACTCAAACAACCAAATAAAAACTATAACATATCAACTTACGAAACAGTAAATCAAAAAAATGGTTTACTGTTTTTTTATTCTATAGGAAATTAGAACTCTAATAAAGTGTGTATATTTTTATTAATTCAAATAATTGAATAATTATAATGATATAAAAAGAATGCACTTTATATATTCAAGTAGCACAAAATTACCTATTTGAATAATAGGCCATTAGGGTTATAGAATTTATGAATAGGTCGGCCAAAAGCACTACTTACAAAAAGTTCATAAGCTTCAAGATAAATATTACAATTAGGACACATAAAAGGATCAAATTCCCAAATAGCTTTAAAGTTCTTTCTAAAAAGTGAAGGAACTTTTTTAAGTTCAGTTTTAAATAAAGCAAGAGCTGATTTTAACTTATCAGATTTTCTTCTAGCATAGAAACCAAATCTATTAATCATTTTAAAATGTTTGTAAGGTAGATGAAAAAGTAGTTTAGAAACAAAATCTTGAATCGTTAAAGTATGATAAGTAATTTCTTTATTATTAGCTAAATCATTAAACATAAAAGTAACAAAATTATTTT
>NZ_LOHX01000285.1 GCF_001559775.1 Streptobacillus felis
ATCACTTTATTTAGCAACAGAAATTATTACAAAAAAATGGAGTCAACCTATTAGAAATTGGGGACAAATTTATATGGAATTAATTATTAATTTTGGTAGAGAGCGTATAGAAATTTAAAGAAATTTACCAATAAATTAAGAGGGTTTGGTCAAAAAACCTTACCCTCTGTATTGACATGCTGTAAAATACAGCTATAATATATTGAATTGTTTATAAACTAAATATCATAAGAGTCTTTGAATAAAAAAGTAAATTTGATGAATTTACAGACTTATTTCAATACTCTCAAGCAGCCTATTTGACTGCCTTTATTAGTCATTAATCATTTTATCTATTAAAATATCAAAGAATTTTAAGAATTCTTCTATTGGTTCTTGGTTTCTCATTCTTTTTAGTTTAAGACATGTACCTTCAAGATTATTAATTAAAAGATAAGTGTAGTAATCTATAAAGCTTGATTTATACTTATTATGTACTATACTTAAAGTTTCAAGGAAGAAATATATTCTACTTTCTATTTGAAAATATGCATCAACTATTTTAGCATTTATTTCATCACTTAAATTTGAAAGTTCTGAATTTAAGTTTCCTAATGGTGAACCACCATAGAATTTTTTTTTGTTAATATGAGATAGAGAATTGCCAAATAGAAAATCATTACCTTCATTAACTTTTATCTCATCATTTTCTTCATCTTCTATCTCTATTATTGCAATATTATTTAAGAAAATAGAAAAAAAAGATTTTAGTTTATATATTGATAAATCATCTACGGTTTTTTCAAATAGTTCTAATATATTATCTCTATGATATTCTATTACGTGTAAAAGTAGTTCATCTTTACTTTTGAAATAGTAATAAAATGATCCTTTTGGAATATTACATACATCTAATATATCTTGAATTCCTGTATTTACATATCCTTTTTTGAAAAAAAGATCTGCACTTTTAATTATTACATTATTTTTCTTTTCCTGTAATGTTTTCTTTTTCTCCATATATTTCACCTCATATATAGTTTAATATTAAAAGGAATTAAAGTCAATAGTTCTTTGGACATTTCGGTCTAAAATTGTATAATTTCCAAAATCTATTTTGTATTCATTAGATATTTTCTTAGAAAATGAACCATGTATTTCTTTTACTCCAATTTTCTTGAACTTATCTATATTATCCTTATTTACACCACAACCTACTATTATAGGGATACTGTTTTCTAGGGCTAATTTAATATTAGAAATACCCTGTAATGCTGTTTTTTCAGCTCCAGAAGTAAGTATTCTAGTTATACCAAGCTCTTTAAGTAATATTAAATTGTTATGATAGTTATTACTTACATCTATAGCTCTATGAAAAACTGATTCTTTACCATATTTATTTGCAATTTGTATGAATTCTTTTGTTTTATCTATATCTATACTTCTATCCCTATTTAGAAATCCAAATACTATACCTTTTACTCCCATTTGTAAAAAAGTTACTGCGTCATTTTTCATGATTTCATATTCATTAGTAGTATATGTAAAATCTCCTTCTCTAGGTCTTAACATTACTATTATATCTTTACTTGATATTTCTAGTGCTTTTTTCACTAAGCTATATGATGGTGTTAATCCACCTGTACTTAAACCTTGGTTTAATTCAATTCTTGCAATGTTAAAATCTTCAGCTATTATTACATCCTCTATATTACCTGCACATATTTCTATATTCATATATATACCTCCATATACATTATACCCTATAATCGAAGATAAAAAAATAATTAATTTGCAATATTTATTATGTAGATGTATAATTATAGTATAAATAAAAAACAAAAAACGTTCTGTTACTTTACAGTACGTTTAATATATTGGAGGAATTAAAATGAAAGTAACTATGGGTGGAAATCCAATTACATTAATTGGAAGTGTTGTAAAAGTTGGGCAAAAAGCTCCTGAATTCAAAGCTGTTAAAGGAGATTTAAGTGAATTTAAATTAAGTGATTATCTTGGTAAAAAAATTGTTTTAACATCATTTCCTTCAATTGATACAGGAATATGTGCAATGCAAGCTGCAAGATTTAATCAAGAAATTGGTAAATTTGATGATGCTGTATTAATTACTATTTCAAATGATTTGCCATTTGCATTAAATAGATATTGTGGTGCTAATGGTATAGATAATGCAATAACTATATCTGATCATAAAGATGTTGATTTTGGGATGAAGTATGGAATGTTAATAGAAGAGTTAAGATTACTTGCAAGAGCAGTATTTGTAATTGATAAAGAAGGTAATATTGCATATATGGAAGTCTGTCCAGAAATTAAGAGTGAACCAAATTATGAAAAAGCATTAGAAGTATTAAAAAGATTATAATAAAAAAGCAACAGAAAAATCTGTTGCTTTTTTGTTATTTTAATATGAAGTGTAGTAAGAATATTACGAATAATACCCATACAACCTTTCCAATTTCTTTACCTTTTTTAGTGAATAATTTAGATAAAACATATACTACAAATCCAGCTGCTATACCGTCTGCAATTGAGTAAGATAATATCATTATTACTATAGTAACAAAACCAGAAGCTGCTGTTGAGAAATCATGCCAATCAACATTAGATAATTGTGTTGCCATTAATATACCAACTACTACTAAAGAAGGTGCTACTACTGGTTCTAAGAATACTCCATTTACTTCTATTCCAGCTATTACAGTTAATAACGGAGAAAGTAAAGTAGATAATAGGAATAATATACCAACTACTATTGAAGTTAATCCAGTTCTTCCACCAACTGCAACTCCACTTGTAGATTCAATATAACTTGTAACATTTGATGTACCGAATGCTGATCCAACTATTGTACCTATTGCATCTGAATAGAACATTCTATCCATATCATAATCTTTTTTACCGTTATTGTTTATTTTATTTGTTACAGCTATTAATGTACCTGCAGTATCAAAGAAATCTACAAATAACATAGTAAATACAACAACTATAGTTTGTGGTTTAGTTATTATAGATTTTAGACCACCTATAAATGCTCCTAAAGCACTTGTATCAAATTGTACACTAACTACTTGACTTGGTGTATTTGGCATCCCTGTTATACCCATTTTATTTAAAATGACTCCAACTACTGCTGTTATAAATAACCCTATAAATACTGCTGATTTGAATTCTAAGCTCATTAAAACTATTGTAATGAATAGTCCAAATAATGCAAGTAGTACTGTAGGATTTTTTAAATTACCTAAAGTTACTAAAGTTGCAGGGCTTGCAACTATTACTCCCATTTTAACAAGTCCAATAAATGCAATAAAGAATCCTATTCCAGCACCTATAGATTGTTTTAAACTTGAAGGTATAGATTCTATTATTAATTTTCTTAACCCTAATAAAGATATAATTAAGAAAATTACCCCAGATAAAAATACCATTGCTAATGCTTCTTGCCATGTATAACCATAAGTAAGTACAACAGTAAATGTAAAGAAAGCGTTTAGTCCCATACCAGGTGCTAAAGCTATAGGTGAGTTAGAATAAAGACCCATAAATATACAAGCTACTGCTGCAGATACTGCTGTTGCAACGAATACTGCGTTTGCTGGTATACCTGCTATACTTAAGATTCCTACGTTAACTCCTAAAATGTATGCCATAGTTAAGAATGTTGTAATTCCTGCTATTACTTCTGTTTTAAAATTAGTTTCATAAGTGTCAAATTTAAAAAATTTATTCACAAAAAAAACTCCCTTCTATATTTTTAAATCGTATATACTAAAAATAAAAAAGAAAGCTTGTTACTCTTTTCGTAGTCCTAGATTAAGGCTCTAGGGTAGAAACTTCCTTGCCATCCATAAGGAGATATACGATTTTTCATAGATATATTAGCATAAAATGAGATAAAAGTAAATACTTCATAAAATCTCTTGCAAGATTAAATTAAATGATATATAATATATGTTGTAAATAAGAGTATATATATTATTAATGATATTGGAAGGAATGAGAGCTTTGGATATTCATCATTTAAAAATATTTTACGAGACATGTAATGAAAAAAGCTTTACTAAGGCTGCAAAAAAACTTTTTATAAGCCAATCAGCAGTATCTATACAATTAAAAAAACTTGAGATTTCTATGTCAACACAGTTAATAGAAAGAAATTCTAAAAGTTTTAAACTTACATTTGCTGGAAAAGAATTATATAAAATGGCACAAGATATATTTAATAAGATATCTCGTATGGAAAATGAAATGAAAAAAATAGTTGCAAATCAAAAAGCTAAAATAGTAGTTGGTGCAACTCATAATATAGGTGAACCTGTTTTACCTAAGATAGTTACAGATTATAGTAAAAAATATAAAGAAGTTGAATTTGAATTATATATTAAAAATAGCTCATCTTTAATTAACTATATAAAAGATGGTGTAATTGATATAGCGTTTATGGAAGAAGAAATAGTTGATGAAAAAGATTTAAAATCTGTTCATACTGATACTTATCCATTTGTAGTTATAGCACCGCCTCATATTAAAAAGGTAGAAGATATAAAAAAGATGAGTATATTAAAAAAGGATACACAACCTGCATCTAAATATATAGAAAAGTTTGAAGAAATTATTAACCATACATTTGAAAGAAAAATAAGTGTAAATGGTAGTAATGAAACTATAAAAAATTTAGTTATGAATGGTATGGGTATAAGTGTACTGCCATATTATTGTGTATATGAAGAAATAAAAGATAAAAAGATGAATCTAGTTCATGAGTTTGATACTTTGGAAGATAAATTCCAACTAGTATTTTTGAAAGAAAATGAAAATAAAACATGGATAGCAAATTTTGTTGAATTCTTTAAACAATACAACATTAAATTTGAAACAGATAGTATAATTAAAAAGAAATAAAATCTTGGGGTGCTGTAATAGGCTGAGATTATACCCATAAACCTGATACAGATAATGCTGGCGTAGGGAAGTATTTTTTTGATGTTTAAAAATATTACTCCCTTGCTGAAAGGGAGTTTTTTTATGAAAAAAATATTCGATATATTGATAAGGTATTACTTAATATTTTTAATATTAATAGTATGGCAATTACTTTCAGGACTAAGAATAGTTCCAAAATTTCTTTTGCCATCACCTATAGATGTAATACTAGCTTTTGTTAAGGATTTTCTACTTATAATGAAGCATACAAAGTATACTATGATAGAAGCTTTTACAGGATTATTCTTAGGAACGCTTTTTGCATTTATTTTATCTATAATTATGGATAGGTTTGAATTTATGTATAAAACTACTATGCCTATGTTAATTATAACGCAAACTATACCTACTGTAGCAATAGCGCCATTACTTGTGTTGTGGCTAGGATATGGTATGAGTTCAAAAGTATTACTTGTAATACTTACTACTTTTTTTCCTATAACTGTTGCGTTACTTGATGGTTATAGATCAGTAGATAAGGAAAGTTTAATTTTATTAAAATCTATGGGAGCGACTAAAGTCCAAGAATATATACATGTTAAATTGCCTAGTTCTTTAAGTTATTTTTTTGCAGGATTTAGAATTTCTGTATCTTATTCATTGATAGGAGCAGTAGTTGCAGAATGGCTTGGTGGATTTTATGGATTAGGGGTATATATGACCCGTGTTAGAAAATCGTATTCATTTGATAAAATGTTTGCAATTATCTTTTTTATATCAGCACTTAGTTTGCTGTTAATGACACTAGTTTCTAAATTAGAAAAATATATAATTAAATGGGAGGAAAAATGAAAAAATTACTGACTATTTTATTCACATTTATTTTAATAATAAGTTGTAGAGCAAAACAAACTGAAAAAGTGGAGGAAAAACCAAAAGAAAAAATTACTATAGTACTTGATTGGGTACCTAATACTAATCATACTGGTTTATTTGTAGCTAAAGAAAAAGGATTCTTTAATGAATATGGTTTAGATGTTGAAATAGTACAACCGCCTGAAGGGAGTACAACTCAATTAATTGGTACTGGTAAAGCTCAAGTAGGTATTAGTTTCCAAGATACTTTAGCTAAATATTTTGCAGCTGAAGAAAAATTACCTGTAACTGCTGTTGCTGCTATTTTACAACACAACACTTCAGGGCTTGTATCTTTAAAAGATAAAAATATTACTTCATTTAAAGATTTAGAAGGAAAAACTTATGGTACTTGGGAAGATCCTACTGAACAAGCTATGATTAATAAATTAATGGCTAATGAAGGTGCAAGTTTTGAAAAAGTAAATGTAATACCTTATTCATGGGATGTATTAAAAGCTTTACAAACTGACACAGATGCAACATGGATATATTATGCATGGGATGGTATAGCACTTAAAAATGCTGGTTTAGAATTTAATTTCTTAGATGTAAAAGTGGAACCAGAATTAGATTACTATACTCCAGTAATTATAGCTAATAATGATTTCTTAGCAAATAATGAAGAAGATGCTATGAATTTAATGAAAGCTATCGAAAAAGGTTATTTATATGCAATAGATAATGTAGAAGAATCTGTAGATATTTTATTAAAAGAAGCGCCTGAATTAAATAAAAATCTAGTATTAGAATCACAAAAATGGATAAATGATTACTATGTAGACAAAGGTGTTAAATGGGGACATATAGATTCTGCTAGATGGAATAATTTCTATGAATGGTTACATAAAAATGGTGTAATTGAAAATGCTATAGAAAAAGATTATGGATTTAGTAATAAATATATAGGAGAGTAAAAAATAAAGTTATGATAAAGTTAGAAGTTAAAGATTTAAGTGTAGAATTTGATGGTAAAACTATAGTTGAAGATATTAACTTCCATGTAGATAGCGGAGAACTAGTTAGTGTTATAGGACTGTCTGGAAGTGGTAAAACAACTATATTTAATGCAGTAGCAGGAATAATACCTGTTAAAAGTGGTAAAATAATATTAAATAATGAAGATGTTACTGGTAAAAATGGTAAAATGAGCTATATGTTGCAAAAAGATTTATTACTACCATTTAAAAATGTACTTGAAAATATTTCTTTGCCTTTAATAATTAAAGGTATAAATAAAAAAGAGGCATTTGAAAAAGTAAAAAAAAATTTGGGAACTTTTGGTTTAGATGGATTAGAATATAAATATCCTAAGGAATTATCGGGAGGACAAAGACAAAGAGTTGCTTTTTTAAGAACGTATATGTTTTCAGATGATATGAATTTACTCGATGAACCTTTTTCTGCACTAGATTTAATAACTAAGGCTAGTATACATAAATGGTATATGGATATTAGAAAAAAATTAAAATTAACAACTTTATTAATAACTCATGATATAGACGAAGCTATTTTATTATCTAATAGAATATATGTATTAAATATATTTGAAGGTGTAGGTAAAATTTCTAAAGAGATAATTATTGATTTAGATAATAGAGATAATACAACTATAGAATTTATAGAATTTAAGAAAAAAATATTGTCAGAATTAGGCAAAATGTAGTAAAATAAGTGTGGAGTAATTAAACTCCGCACTTTATTAATTTTTTTTCAAAAAAAATATATAAAAAGTATTGACAAAGTTTTTTAAATATGGTAATATAATTCTTGTCAATAGGACATTGCAATAATAACGGTGTATAGCGCAGCTCGGTAGCGCACTTGCCTTGGGAGCAAGGGGTCACAGGTTCAAATCCTGTTACACCGACCATTATTATGCGGGAGTAACTCAGTTGGTAGAGTGTCAGCCTTCCAAGCTGGATGTCGCGAGTTCGACCCTCGTCTCCCGCTCCATTTTTTATTTATGGTGGCCGTAGTTCAGTTGGTAGAGCGCCAGTTTGTGGCACTGGTTGTCGCGGGTTCAAGTCCCGTCGGTCACCCCATCATGCGCGAGTGGTGAAATTGGCATACACGCTAGACTTAGGATCTAGTGCTTCGGCGTGTGGGTTCGAGTCCCACCTTGCGCACCATTTTGTTAAAATGAATAATCATTTGAACAAACTAAAGACAGTAGGTACAAAGTAAATCCTACCGAGGTGAGTTCTGAGTATAATACATATATATAAAGTATATACTTTTAACCTCGCCCACTTAAATAGTGGTTTTTTTATTTACAAGGAGGTGAAACAATATGGCATCAAAAGCTAATATTGCAGCAGTAGAAATGTTAACTGAAAAATTAAAAGAAGCAAAAGCAGTAGTTTTCGTTGATTATAAAGGAATTACAGTTAATGAAGATACACAACTTAGAAGTGAAGCAAGAAAAGCTAATGTAGAATATTTTGTTGCTAAAAACAGATTAGTACAAATAGCTTTAAAAAATGTAGGTTTAGATCTTGAGTTAAAAGAATTAGCTGAAGGGACAACATCTTTTGCTTTAGGTTTTGAAGATGGAGTTGCACCATCAAAATTAATCTATGATTTCGCACAACAATTTAAAGGTGAAAAATTAAAAATTAAAGGTGGAATCGTTGATGGAAAAGTAGCTGATAAAAATACTATAGAAGCATTAGCTAAGTTACCATCAAGACCAGAATTACTTGGCATGATAGCTTACGGATTATTATCACCAGTAAGAATGTTAGCAGTTGGATTATCTAACGTAGCAGAACAAAAAGAAGCTTAATAATAAATATAAAATTAAAATAGGAGGAAATTAAAATGGCATTTAATAAAGAACAATTTATTGAAGATTTAAAAGCAATGACAGTATTAGAATTAAAAGAAGTAGTAGAAGCTATAGAAGAAACTTTTGGAGTATCAGCACAACCAGTTGCAGTTGCAGGTGGAGCAGTAGCTTCTGAAGCAGTTGAAGAAAAATCAAACTTCGATGTAGTATTAACAGGAGCAGGAGCTAACAAAATAGCAGTTATCAAAGAAGTAAGAGCAATCACAGGATTAGGATTAAAAGAAGCTAAAGACTTAGTAGATAACGGTGGAGCAGTTAAAGAAGGAGCTTCAAAAGAAGAAGCAGAAGAAATCAAAGGTAAATTAGAAGCTGCTGGAGCATCTGTAGAATTAAAATAATAATTTAAATAAAAATATTGGAAATAGACATCCGAAATACGTGATGTCTTTTTCCTCATTTATAATATACCGTTCAAATTTCAAATCTTTTTACTTTGATCATTTTTATATTTAACACATTATTTTCGGTGTATCAAGGTATATTTTTCATAGGAGGAAACTTAAAAAATGAATAACAAACTAATTAAAAGATATAGTTTTGGGAAAATTAAAGATAGGGGAGAAATGCCTAATTTTTTAGAATTCCAATTAGATTCTTATGAAGATTTTTTACAAACAAAAAGATCTCATGATGCTAGAGAATTAAAAGGATTAGAAGCTATTTTCCAAGAAACATTCCCAATAGAATCTGCTAATGGTACTTTAAAATTAGAGTATTTTGGGTATGAAATACATGATAGTGAGGCACCATTAAATGATGAATTAGAATGTAAAAAAAGAGGTAAAACATATTCAGGTCAATTAAAAGTTAATTTAAGATTAACAAATAATAAAACTGGAGAAATTAAAGAGACATTAGTACATTTTGGGGATATACCTTTAATGACTGATAAAGCAACTTTCATAATAAATGGAGCAGAAAGGGTTGTTGTTTCTCAATTACATAGATCACCAGGTATTACATTTAATAAAGAATTAAATATGCAAACTGGTAAAGATATGTTTATAGGGAAGATAATTCCATATAAAGGAACATGGCTTGAATTTGAAACAGATAAAAATGATGTTTTAAATGTGAAAATAGATAGAAAGAAAAAAGTATTAGCATCTGTATTTTTAAAAGCAGTTAAGTTCTTTGGAACTAATGCTGAAATAATGGATGAATTCTTTGAAGTTAAAACTGTTAAACTTAGCCCAATAATTAAGAAATATAAGAATATTGAGGATGCAAAAAGTGTTATTAGAACAGAAATAGAAGGTTCATTTGTTAATGAAGATGTAATAGATGAAAAAACAGGAGAAATAGTAATTGAAGCTGAAAGTTTCATAGATGAAATAGTTGTAGATAAATTATTAGAATTAAACACTGAAGAAATTACTATTTGGGAAGTTAAACCTGAAGATAGAATGATAGCAAAATCTATTAAAGAAGATGTTACTAAATCTTCAGATGAAGCAGTAGTTGAAGTATTTAAAAAATTAAAACCAGGAGATATAGTTACAGTAGAGAGTGCGTATAACTTAATTATACCTATGTTCTTTAATCCTCAAAGATATGATTTTGCACCAGTTGGAAGATACAAAATCAATAAAAGATTAAAACTTGAAGGTGAAATTAATGAGCAAGATATAGTATTAACTAAAAATGATGTTATAGCTACAATTAATTACCTTAAAGTTCTATACAATGGTGGAGGAACTACTGATGATATAGATAATTTATCAAACAGAAGGGTAAGAGGAGTAGGAGAGCTATTATCTATACAAATTAAAGGTGGAGTAGCTAAAATGTCTAAAATGGTTAGAGAGAAAATGAAAACACAAGACATTAATACTTTAACACCACAAAGTTTATTAAATACTAAACCTTTAAACGCATTAATATTAGAATTCTTTGGAAGTGGACAATTATCACAATTCATGGATCAATCTAACCCACTTGCTGAATTAACACATAAAAGAAGAATATCTGCTTTAGGACCAGGAGGATTATCAAGGGATAGAGCAGGATTTGAAGTTCGTGACGTTCACAATTCTCATTATGGAAGAGTTTGTCCTATAGAAACACCAGAAGGACCAAATATTGGATTAATTGCATCACTTTCTACTTATGGAAAAGTAAATAAATATGGATTTATTGAAACTCCATTTGTTAAAGTTAAAAATGGTGTTGCTGACTTTAATGATATTAGTTATTTAGCTGCAGATGAAGAAGAAGGATTATTCATCGCCCAAGCAGATACAAATATAGATGAAAAAGGTAAATTATTAGATAAAGAAATTACATGTAGATATGGTGATGAAATTGTTCACGTTAAAAAAGAACAAGTTGATTTAATGGACGTTTCACCTAAACAAATAGTTTCAGTTTCAGCAGGATTAATTCCATTCTTAGAACACGATGATGCCAACCGTGCACTTATGGGATCAAACATGCAAAGACAAGCAGTACCATTACTTAAAACAGAAGCTCCTTATGTAGGAACTGGACTTGAAAGAAAAGTTGCCATAGATTCAGGAGCAGTACTTTGTTCAAAAGTAAAAGGTGAAGTTACTTATGTAGATGCAAGTAAGATAATTATTACTGATGAAAAAGGTGATGAACACTTACATAGATTATTAAACTTTGAGAAATCAAACCAAAGTATGTGTTTACATCAAAAACCTATTATTGATTTAGGAGCAAAAGTTGAAAAAGGTGATATCTTAGCTGATGGACCATCTACAGCTGGTGGAGATTTAGCTTTAGGTAAAAATATATTACTAGCATTCATGCCTTGGGAAGGATACAACTTCGAGGATGGAATTCTAATTTCAGAAAGATTAAGAAAAGATGATGTATTCACTTCATTACATATAGAAGAATTTGATATTGAAGCTAGAACTACAAAACTTGGAGAAGAAGAAATAACAAGAGAAATACCTAATGTATCTGAAGAAGCATTACGTAACTTAGATAAAGATGGTATAGTAAGAATAGGTGCTTATGTTGAACCAGACGATATATTAGTTGGTAAAGTAACGCCTAAAGGTGAAAGTGAACCGCCTGCAGAAGAAAGACTATTAAGAGCAATCTTTGGAGAAAAAGCAAAAGATGTTAGAGATACATCACTTAGATTACCACACGGAGTTAAAGGAACTGTAGTAGATGTATTAGTTTTATCAAAAGAAAATAAAGATGACTTAAAAGCAGGAGTAAATAAAGTAGTAAGAATTTACGTTGCTGAAAAGAGAAAAATAATGGTTGGAGATAAAATGTCAGGAAGACATGGTAATAAAGGGGTTATATCTCGTGTATTACCAGTTGAAGACATGCCACATTTAGAAGATGGTACTCCAGTTGACGTATGCTTAAACCCATTAGGGGTTCCATCACGTATGAATATAGGACAAGTACTAGAGGTACATTTAGGACTTGCTATAGGGGATATGGATAAATATATCGCAACACCTGTATTTGATGGTGCAACAGAAGAAGATGTTAAGAATTATCTAGAAGAAGCTGGATATCCAAGAACAGGTAAAGTTAAACTTATAGATGGAAGAACTGGAGAATATTTTGATAATCCAGTAACAGTTGGAAGAATGTATATGTTAAAACTGCATCACTTAGTTGAAGATAAGATGCATGCTAGAGCAATAGGACCATACTCACTAGTTACTCAACAACCATTAGGAGGTAAAGCTCAATTTGGTGGACAAAGATTAGGAGAAATGGAAGTTTGGGCACTTGAAGCATATGGAGCATCAAATATCCTTCAAGAAATGTTAACTGTTAAGTCTGATGATATTAACGGAAGAACTAAGACTTATGAATCAATTATTAAAGGACAAGCTATGCCAGAAGCAGATGCACCTGAATCATTTAAAGTATTAGTTAAAGAATTCCAATCTTTAGGATTAGATGTAAATCTATATAATAAAGAGGGAGAAAGAATAGAATTAGACAATAATTTTGAAGGATAAAAAAACTAGAATAAGGAGGCTCATATTCGATGAGTATAAGAGATTTTGATAGTATTCAAATTAAACTTGCTTCACCAGAAAAGATTTTAGAATGGTCTTTTGGAGAAGTAACTAAATCAGAAACTATAAACTATAGAACTTTAAAACCAGAACCAGATGGTCTTTTCTGTGAAAAAATATTTGGACCAACTAAAGATTATGAATGTACTTGTGGTAAACATAAGAAAATGAAGGATAAAGGTACTGTTTGTGAAAAATGTAAAGTTACTATTACTACTTCTAAAGTTAGAAGAGAAAGAATGGGACACATTAAACTTGCAACACCTATAGCTCATATTTGGTATTCTAAAGGGACACCAAATAAAATGAGTTTATTACTTGGTATAAGTACTAAAGAATTAGAAGCCGTTTTATATTTTTCTAGATATATAGTTATTGATGGCACTGGTACAGAATTCAAAAAATATCAAATTATTAAAGAAACACAATATAGAGCATGTATAGAAAATGATAAAACAGGTTCTTTCCGTGCTAAAATGGGTGCTGAAGGTATTTTAGAATTATTACAAGAATTAGAATTACCAGTTTTAGAAAAAGAACTAGAAGAAGAAATTGATGGAGAAACTTCTACTCAAAAAAGAAAGAAAATGGTTAAAAGATTAAAAATAGTTAGAGATTTCATTACTTCAGGAAATAAACCTGAATGGTTAATATTAACTATATTACCTGTAATACCTGCAGACTTAAGACCATTAGTACAATTAGATGGTGGAAGATTTGCAACTAGTGATTTAAATGATCTATATAGAAGAGTAATAAATAGAAATATTAGATTACAAAAATTAATAGAGTCAAATGCTCCAGAAATTATGATAAGAAATGAAAAAAGAATGCTTCAAGAAGCAGTTGATGCATTAATAGATAATGGTAGACGTGGTAAACCAGTTGTAACTCAATCAAATAGAGAGTTAAAATCATTATCAAATATGTTAAAAGGTAAACAAGGAAGATTTAGACAAAACCTACTTGGAAAACGTGTGGATTATTCAGGACGTTCTGTTATAGTAGTAGGACCAAATTTAAAAATTCATCAATGTGGATTACCTAAGAAAATGGCATTAGAATTATACAAACCTTTCTTAATGAGAGAATTAGTAAAAAGAAGTATAGCAACTAATGTTAAAACAGCTAAGAAAATGGTAGAGGAAGAAAACGAAGCAGTTTGGGAATTAATTGAAGAAATTATTAAAAATCACCCAGTATTACTTAACCGTGCCCCAACTCTACATAGATTATCAATACAAGCTTTTGAACCAACATTAATAGAAGGTAAAGCTATAAGACTACATCCATTAGTATGTTCTGCATTTAATGCCGATTTTGATGGTGACCAAATGGCTGTGCATTTAGTATTATCACCTGAAGCACAATTAGAAGCTAAATTATTAATGCTTGCAACTAATAATATCATAGCTCCATCAAGTGGAAAACCCATAGCAGTACCATCTCAAGATATGGTTATGGGATGTTATTACATGACTAAAGAAAGAGCTGGTGAAACTGGAGAAGGTAAATATTTCTCAAGCATAGAACAATTAATAACTGCATTCCAAAATGAAAAAGTTGGAGTACATGCTTTAGTTAATGTTAGAATAAATGGAGAAATTATTAAAACAACTCCAGGAAGAATAATATTTAACCAATTATTACCAGAAGAAATAAGAAATTATGAAGTAACTTTTGGTAAAGGTGAATTAGGAAAATTAATTGCAGGATTATATGAACAATATGGATTTGAAAAAACTTGTGAATTAATAGATAGTATAAAAGAATTTGGATATCACTTTGCAACATTTGCAGGAGTAAGTGTTGGTATTGAAGATTTACAAATTCCTGCTGAGAAAAAAGCTATACTTGCTAAAGCAGATAAAGATGTTTTAGATATAGAAAAAGCATATAAATCAGGGGAAATAATTAATGATGAAAGATATAGAAGAACTGTTCAAGTATGGAATAAAGCAACAAATGATGTAACTAAAGCCATGATGGATAGCCTAGATCAATTTAATCCTGTATATATGATGGCAAACTCTGGAGCCAGAGGATCTATAGCACAAATTCGTCAATTAGGTGGAATGCGTGGAATGATGTCAAATACTAAAGGAGAAATTATAGAAATACCTATTAAAGCGAACTTTAGAGAAGGTCTTAACGTATTAGAGTTCTTCATGTCATCACACGGAGCTAGAAAAGGTCTAGCAGATACTGCCTTAAGAACTGCCGATTCAGGATATTTAACAAGAAGACTAGTTGATATATCTCATGAATTAATAGTAAATAAAGATGACTGTGGTTGTGGAAATCACGGTATAGAAGTTAGTGACTTAACTTACGAAGGTAAAGTTATTGAAAAATTAGAAGAAAGAATATATGGAAGATTCTTAGCTGAAGATTTAGTAGATAATGGAGAAGTAATTGCAAAAGCAAATACATTAATAACAAAAGATTTATTAAATGAAATTGTAAAGAGAAATATAACAAGTGTTAAAATGAGATCTCCATTAACATGTAAACTTGATAAAGGTGTATGTAAAAAATGTTATGGAGTAGATTTATCTAACCATAAAGAAGTACTTTTAGGGGAAGCAGTTGGAGTTATTGCAGCTCAATCAATTGGGGAACCTGGTACTCAGCTTACAATGCGTACTTTTCATACAGGAGGGGTTGCAACTGGTTCAGAAGTACAATCAGATTACAAAGCTGATGAAGATGGAAAAGTTAAATTTGAAAATATTGAAACATTTGTTTACCCTGATGGAAGAGAAATTGTTGTTTCATCTGTTGGTAAAGTAATATTAGGTAAATATCGTTATGAAGTACCTTCAGGTTCAATATTAAGAGTAAAAGATAAAGAAAAAGTAACTAAAGGACAAGTATTAATAGAATTTGATCCTTTCCAAACACCTACTATTTCTACAGTAGCAGGTCATATAGAATTTAGAGATATATATATTAAAGAAAATATAGATATTAAATACGATGTTACAGAAAGATTAGCTATTAAACCTATAGAAAGTACTCAAGTTAAACCTAGAGTTATAGTTTATGATGATAAAGGTAAGAAAATAAAAGAATATGATATCAATTATGGTTCTTACTTATTATTCAAAGAAGGAGAAATGATTAAACCAGGAGATATAATTTCTAAATTACCAAAAACTGGTGGAGGAAATAAAGATATTACTGGAGGTCTTCCAAGGGTACAAGAATTATTTGAAGCAAGAAACTTAAAAGGTAAAGCTATACTTGCAAATGTTGGAGGAAGAATTAAATTCTCTGATAAAACTAAGAAAGGTATGAGGGTTGTAGAAATTCATGATATAGATAAAGATACTATGATAGAAGAATACTCAATACCAGCAGGAGAACATTTAGTAGTTTCAAATGAAATGATAATAAATGCAGGAGATAAATTAACAGAAGGTCCTATATCACCACATGATATATTAAGAATTAAAGGACCTGTTGAAGCACAACAGTTTATATTAGAATCTGTACAAGAGGTATATAGAAGCCAAGGTGTTACAGTTAATGATAAGCATATAGAAATAATAGTTAAACAAATGTTCCAAAAAATTAGAATTAAAGAATCTGGAGATTCATTATTCTTAGAAGATGAATTAGTAGATAAAAAAGTAATTGAAAGAGAGAATGAAATATTAATCTCTAAAGGTAAAAAACCTGCAGTTTATGAACCAGTAATACAAGGTATAACTAAAGCTGCCGTAAATACAGAAAGCTTTATTTCTGCATCTTCATTCCAAGAAACAACAAAAGTATTAGCAAATGCAGCTGTTGAAGGAAAAGTTGATAGATTAGAAGGATTAAAAGAAAACGTAATTATCGGTAAGAAAATACCTGGAGGAACTGGATTTAAAAACTATAAAGACTTAAATTTATTTTTAGGTGAAGAGGAAGAAAAAATAAATGAAGAAATGTAATGTATAAGGGGTTAATTCCCCTTGTATATTACTTAGGAGAGTAGTATGAAAGGAAAATTATTCATAGTTTCTGGTCCTTCAGGATCAGGAAAATCTACTGTTACAAAACTTGTTAGAGATATTTTAAATATACCTTTAGCAATTTCTGTTACTACACGTCAAATGAGAGTAGGAGAAGTTGATGGCAAGGATTATTATTTCATTACTAAAGAAGATTTTGAAAGAAAAATTAGTAATGGAGAATTATTTGAATATGCAAATGTTCATGGAAATTACTATGGTACTTTAAATTCTGAAATTGAAAAACATTTAGAAAATGGTAAAAATGTTATTCTAGAAATTGATGTACAAGGTGGAGTTATTGCTAAAAGTAAAAGAAGTGACTCTATTTTAGTTTTCTTTAAAGCTCCAAATCTTGAAGAATTAGAAAAAAGACTAAGAGGAAGAAAAACTGATAGTGAAGAAGTAATACAAAAAAGATTAAAAAACGCAATTAAAGAACTTGAATATGAAAAAGATTATGATGTTACTATAATAAATAACGATATTGAAGATTCTTGTAAGCAACTTATTGAAATCATAGAAGGCTAAAGGAGAATGACTATGAAAAAAGAAAAAATTTCAGTAGATGAATTATTAAAAAAAGTGCCTAATAAATATGAGTTAGCTATTTTAGCTGGAAAAGCAGCTAGAAAAGAATTTATAGAAGGTGTTGAAAAATATAAGATAATTGATAATGTATTTGAAGATATATTAGAAGAAAAAGTAAAAATTGTAGAAAATGAATAAATATTAATCTTGACATTTTAGAATATCACATTATACTTATATTATGGAGGAGTAAATGAATAAAGTGCCCGAAAATGAAGAAAAAGTAATTAATGGTATTGATATTGTAGATTTGATAGGTCAATTTGTTGATTTGAGTAAAGCTGGGCAAAGCTATAAGGGTTATTCACCGTTTAAAAGTGAAAATACACCTTCATTTTCAGTACATCCAGGGAAAAAAATTTTTAAAGATTTTAGTTCTGGAATTGGTGGAAATGTAATAAAGTTTTATTCATTAATTAAGAATATATCGTATTCAGATGCATTAGAAGAACTTGCAAAAAAATATGGTATTGCTATTAAAATAAATAAATCAAAAAAAGGGAATTATGACACCTTAGGTCATAAGATTTTACTTGATGCTCAAAAATATTATGCTGATAATCTAGAAAAGTCAACAGAAGCGATAGAATATCTAAAAAAAAGAGGATATGATTTAAAAGATTTAAAAAAATATCAAATTGGATATGCTACTAAAGAGTGGCATGGATTATATAATTTTCTTAAAGAAAAGTATGCTGATGAAGAATTGTTAAAAATAGGTATAGTAGCTAGAAGTCAAACTGATAGTGAAAATATCTATGATGTTTTTAGAGAAAGAATTATGTTTCCTATTTTTAATAAATTCCAACAAATCATAGGATTTGGTGGTAGATATATAGGTGATAATAAGGAAGTACCTAAATATTTGAATTCAACTGAAAGCTATATATTTGATAAAAGTAGTGAACTTTATGGTATTTTTGATAGAGGTATAGTAATAAAAAATTCTAAGTATGCAATCTTGATGGAAGGATTTTTAGACGTACTAAGTTCACATATTAATAATTATAGTAATGCAGTAGCCTCACTAGGTACTGCTTTTACTGAGAAACAAGCAAAATTATTAAAAAATTATACTAATAGTATAGTAATAATGTATGATAAGGACGAGGCTGGTCAAAAAGCTACTAAATCAGTAATTAAAATATTGAATAGATTAGAATTTAACATTAAATGTTCAAGTTTACCAGATGATGTAAAAGACCCTGATGAATATTTTAAAAAATATAAATCAAGTGATTTTAATGGGGTATTAACTAATTCTATTGATGCCTTAGAGTATATGGTAAATGCTGAATTGAAAAATTTTGATTTAACACAACCTGCATCAAAAATTGAGGCAATTAAAATAATGAGACCATATTTTGAGAGTATAACAAATGAAATTATATATAAAGATGGGATTAATAAATTTTCTAAGATTATTGGTGTAGAATATAAGTATATATTTGATATGTATTCTAAAAATATACACAATAAATATAATAATGAAATAATACGAAAAAAAGAAAAAGTAATTGAAACAAATACTATAAAACAAAAAGATTTGGGTCAAGAAACTTTAGAACATCTTTTATTATCGAAAGAAGTAAATGTTAAATTATATGAATTATTATTATCATTCCTAGATGAATCAAAAGAATACGCTGAAATACATAAAAAACTTTTATCTGTTAATTATCAAATAGATAGAATACCTGATATTGAATTTACAGAAGAAGAAATGATGTTATTGGGTGAAATTACATTTACAGCTAAAGAATATGGAGATGAAGACTTCATAAGAATTATTAAATTATGGATGGATAATAGAATTTTAGAATATATAGAATATTTAAAAATGCTACCAAGTGGTGAAAGTATTAAATATATGTTAGATGCGGTAAAATTAAAAAAAGAATTAAAAAGAATTGTTTTAATAGAAGATTTATTAGAATTTTTTGAACAAATTAAGGTTTTAAAGGGAGAACGAAATGGCGGCTAAAAATATAGATTTAAAAGAGAGTTTATCTAATTTAATGAAAAAAGCAAAAGAAGAAAAAATTATTAGTGTTGAAGAAATAAATAATTTAATGAAAAATAATTTTTCTCAAGAAAAAATAGATGCTATCATTTTTAAAATTAAAGAATTAAATATAGAATTAGTAGATAAAATAGCCGACAAAACTAAAACTAAAACTGAAAAAGAAGTAGAAAAAGTAAAAAAAGAAGAAGTTGAACCTGAAATAAATATAGATGAAAAAGAAGTAGAAGCAATGCTTAATGAAGATTTAATAACAGTTAGTGAATCTTCAGATGTTGATGAACCTATAAAAATGTATTTAAGAGAAATAGGTCAAATACCTCTACTAAAAAGTGAGGAAGAATTTGAACTTGCAAGACGTATAGGTTTAGGAGATGAAAAAGCTAAACAAGAATTAATGGAATCTAACTTAAGATTAGTAGTAAGTATTGCTAAAAAACATACTAATAGAGGTTTAAAATTATTAGACTTAATACAAGAAGGTAATATAGGACTAATGAAAGCTGTAGAAAAATTTGAATCTGATAAAGGATTTAAATTTTCAACATATGCAACATGGTGGATAAGACAAGCTATTACAAGGGCAATAGCAGATCAAGGTAGAACTATTAGAATACCAGTTCATATGATAGAGACTATAAATAAAATTAAGAAAGCATCAAGAATTCATTTACAAGAAACAGGGAAGGAACCTACTGCTGATTATTTAGCAAAAACTGTTGAAATGCCAGTAGAAAAAGTAAAAAATATTCTTGAAATGAATCAAGATCCAATATCTTTAGAAACTCCTGTAGGAAGTGAAGATGATTCTGAATTAGGAGATTTTGTTGAAGATGATAAATTCTTGAACCCTCATGAAGCTACTGTTAGATCAGTTCTTAAAGAAAAGTTAAATGAAATACTGAAAAAAGAGCTTAATGAAAGAGAGGAACAAGTTCTAAGATTAAGATATGGACTTGATGATGGTGCACCTAAAACTTTAGAAGAAGTTGGAAAAATATTTGATGTAACTAGAGAAAGAATACGTCAAATTGAGGTAAAGGCTATAAATAAATTAAAAAATATTAAAAAGAAAAAAGGTCTTGAAGACTTTAGAAATTAGAGCAAAATTAATTGCTCTTTTTTTTTCTATAGGAAATTAGAACTCTAATAAAGTGTTTATATTTTTATTAATTCAAATAATTGAATAATTATAATGATATAAAAAGAATGCACTTTATATATTCAAGTAGCACAAAATTACCTATTTGAATAATAGGCCATTAGGGTTATAGAATTTATGAATAGGTCGGCCAAAAGCACTACTTACAAAAAGTTCATAAGCTTCAAGATAAATATTACAATTAGGACACATAAAAGGATCAAATTCCCAAATAGCTTTAAAGTTCTTTCTAAAAAGTGAAGGAACTTTTTTAAGTTCAGTTTTAAATAAAGCAAGAGCTGATTTTAACTTATCAGATTTTCTTCTAGCATAGAAACCAAATCTATTAATCATTTTAAAATGTTTGTAAGGTAGATGAAAAAGTAGTTTAGAAACAAAATCTTGAATCGTTAAAGTATGATAAG
>NZ_LOHX01000286.1 GCF_001559775.1 Streptobacillus felis
TTTATTCCTCCCAATATAAAAATTTGTATTGGTAATACAGATACTGATTCTTTATCAGCTTTCTAATTCTATCATAAGATGCTGTATTTGTCAACTTTTTTTATTCTGAAAAAAATTTTTTGTAAGTAGAAATTAGAAATGTCCAAAAAAACTTGAAATAAAAATATAGATGTGATACCTTTAAAATACAAACAAAAAATAAATTAAAGTAAAGGAACACATCTATATGAACAATAATAACATAAATTTAAAAAAAGGTAAACACCTTAGTTATCAAGAAAAACTAAAAATAGAAGGATTCTTAGCTAATAATAATATATTAGATTATCACAAAGATTATGCATCTAATAAAATTATTCAAAATACTAAAAGAAAATATAGAGTTTTAGTTTATGAATTATCTGATTATCTTGGTAGATGTAAAAGAACTATTAAAAGAGAACTTGAAAGAGGAAAAGTTGAACAAACAGATTATCTTGGTAGAATCTATTATGCTTATTCTGCTGATAAATCTAATAGTAGATATATTGAAATGAGAAAGGAAGATACAAGAGCTTTAAAAATTGATAAGAATATTAATTTGTTTTATTTCATGGCTAATTTACTAAAAAAGAAATATTCTCCTTATGCCTGTATTCAATTAGCTATTAATGAAGGTCTTAATCCTAAATTTACATCTAGGACTCTTCTTAACTACATTAGAAAAGGATTATTTGATTCACTTGGAATAAAACCTAATCATTCTTTATACCAACAAAAGAAAGTTAAAAAAGAAAAATGTGCTAAACTTATTAGAAAAGGTAAATATAATTCTATTGAAGATAGACCTGATGAAATAAATAAAAGGTTGGAAGTTGGAAATTGGGAAATAGACACTGTTGTAGGTAATAGAACAGGTAAAAATAAGGCACTGCTTGTATTAACTGATAGATGTAGTAGATATCAAATTATTAAACTAATTGATGATAAAACTTCAAATTCCGTATCAAAAACTTTAAATGAAATAATAAATGAAAATAAAGCACTTTCTTTTAAAACATTTACTTCAGATAATGGGAGTGAATTTTACAGTATAGACAATGTCTGTAAACATTTTAATTTAGAATGGTATTACTGTCACCCTTACAGTTCTTCAGAGCGTGGAAGTAATGAAAATAACAATAGATTTATTAGGAGATTTTTCCCTAAGGGATCTTCATTTAATAATTTGAGTAATAAAGAGATAGAATATATACAAGACTTTATGAATAATTATCCAAGAAAAATTTTTAATGGTAAAACATCAAAAAATATTTATTTTGAAAATAAAAATGCAGCATAAATTCAATTATACTGCACTATAAAATTTTTATTATTTAATTTTGGACATTTCTAATTTCTACTTACAATTTATTTACCTCTTTAACTATTTTTTCATTTGTTCTTTAAATAGATTTTTTAATTCTTCTATTTCTTTCATCAATTCTTTATTTGATTTTTCAAGTATTTCCACTTTATTTTCTAATTTTTCTATCTTCATTTCATGCTCGTAAACTTTTTCATCAAGTAAGTTAATATTTCCGTTTCTTTGTAATGTTAACATGTCTTTTCTTCTTGATTCTAATTTATCAAATTGATATCCAAGTCCTG
>NZ_LOHX01000287.1:0-404 GCF_001559775.1 Streptobacillus felis
AATTCAGCCTCTAGCGAAAAAGAGAGATATGAAATATTACTTAAACTAAAAAATAAAGAAATTGAATTATTAAAAGCTGAAAATGAGATCTTAAAAAAAAACGAAGAAATTTTAGATAGAATAAGGAAAAAATAAATTTAGCTAAATATCTTACCATTGAAGAACTAAATTCCAAATACACGATAAAGTATTTATATAAAATTCTAGAACTTAATAGAAGTTCATACTACAATTATCTTAAAATTAAAGATATAGATAGAGATTTAGAGCTTATAGATACTATTAAAACAATAGCTAGAGAGTTTAATTATACATATGGTAGAAAAAGGATGACTATAGAAGTTAACAAAAGATTATCTTCTAAATTTAATGAAAAGAAAATTTAGAAATAGTATACGGATTAT
>NZ_LOHX01000287.1:755-65133 GCF_001559775.1 Streptobacillus felis
GAAAGAAGTTAAAATAAAATATAGTAAAAATGAATTTAATAAACTACAGAAATTAGATAATAAGACAAAAATAAGAAAAATTGAAAGTGTAGATTCATTGGAATCTGCTAAAAAATTTTTTTTAGAAAGAGTTAGACCTGAAACAATAAACAAAATGGAAAATGGAGCAATTACAGGTGTTGGATATAATGGCGAAACATATACAATTAGAGACTATTCTAAAATGGGTGATCAACCTGTAACAATTGATATAAATGGAAATGGTTTTTCAAATAATAAAATAAAATTTATAAAGAAATAGGTGTGATGTGGAAGATATAGTTGTAAAAATAAAAAAAATAATGGAATATAAAGGTTGGTATGATTTTGAAATTAACAGTAAATACAATAAGATGATTATTATAAATGAAGGGGTTTCTTATTTAAGTTCATATACATATAAGGTTTATATGGATTATTTTAAAAAAAAGGAGAAAATAAATATAGTAAATTTGGAATTTGAAAATATTGAAAAATATACACCAATAAAATATAGTGAAACTGATTATAACTATTATGAAATAAATAGTGAATTAGAATATGGCATATATAATAGTTATGAAAATTTACCTATGTATTCAAGTAATTTACATTTATACTTGCCAGAAAAATCAGAAGCTTTTATTATTTTAGATTATTTTAGTGAATTTGCTATTGCATTTGGTAGTGATGATTTTATAGAATATTTTTTAGAGAACTATTATTTGAGTTATGAAAATTATATTGAATATATTGAGGTAAATAAAAAAGATGTTTTTAGTAAATATAAAGAAAGACTTGTATATAAAAAACATGAAAATAATGTTTTTTGTAAATATCCATATTTTTTAAATTGTGATGAATATGAAAAAACACAAACTGTTGAAGAAGTGAAAGAAAGGTTAAAAGATTTATATCCTTATTTTACTGATCAAATATTAATAAATGAATCAGAAGTTTATTTTGAGTTTTATGAATATTTCTATATGAAGGAATTGATGTCTAGGGATGTGACATATAATAAATATATTAAATACAATGCAATTAATAAGAAGGAAATATATTATTCGGAGTTATTATGTTTTTTTCAAAATTTAGCATACGAATTAGAATTAGATTATACACATATTATAGAGATATTTGATACAGATAAAACATATTGTAATAAAAAGGTTTATAGTATCTGTACGATAACATATGCGATAGATAAATAAAGCTATTATAAAATTTTTAAAAGTTGTAGTTGTATGATGAACTTGTAACAGAATAGTAAAGTTATATATAATATAATTAAGAAAATAATGAAAAAGAATATGATGAAAAAACACTCAGAAGAATTAAAAAATAAACTTATTAATTTACATCTACAAGAAGGAAGAATATACAATATACTATCATAAAGAATATGAAGTATCAAAAGTAACAATAGCAAAATGGTGGAAATATTTTAATAAAGAATTCCAAATAAAAGCCAAAAATAATTCAAATAATTTAAATAAAGCAGAATTAATGAAAGAAAAACTACGTTTAAAAATAGAATTGAAATAAATGGGAAAAAATATATTCATAAAAAATCATCGGCATTCTTTGCAAAGGAGCACGATTAAAGTCTTATCGATTTATAGAAGAAAATAAAAAAAATTTGGATTAAGGTGGCGATTTAGTAGGATGAAAATACGTGCTAATTCATACTATAATTTTTTAAAAAGAGGTTCTTTTTATTAATGAGGAGATGATAAAAGTTAGGAAATAAAATTGTATAAAATAAAGGTTGTATAATTTGCAAATATTTTGTAA
The DNA here is from genome assembly GCF_001559775.1 of Streptobacillus felis. Lineage (NCBI taxonomy): Bacteria > Fusobacteriati > Fusobacteriota > Fusobacteriia > Fusobacteriales > Leptotrichiaceae > Streptobacillus > Streptobacillus felis. The sequence continues at coordinate 2,571 of NZ_LOHX01000287.1, forward strand.
TATAGTTTTGAAAAAAATCTTACAAAGGAGTTTACTATTTATACAACAATAATTTTATAAAACATTCACACCTGAATTAAGAGGGGGAAATTTTTAAGAATCTACACTAATTGGAAATACAATATATTTTTAAGCAACAAGAATTGATAAAAGATAAATTTATTATTCTAAATTTCCACATATACATGACTATATAAATACTAATAGAGTACAATCCATAAAATTAGTACGTATAAGTGTTAAAAAAATAAATATATAAGAGTATGTGAAGATAGAAATGTATCGCGAAATATATTTGGGTATAATCATAATATAGATTCAAAAGAATTGATAAATATAACGCCTGATAAAGATTATTCATAATCACATGAATTTCTCATTATAAAATTATTTGTAGTGGAGAAAGGAGCAAATATGAGTTTAGACAGACTTTACCAATTGACAATATTGGAATATAATAAAAGAGACGACTTAAGAGGAGAAATAGAAGATGCAACAGATGTTGAAAGAGGACATAATCCATCTTGTGGTGATGATCTTTCTGTTGTATTAAAAGTAGTAGGAGATAAAATAGAAAATGCTTCGTTTTTAGGAAATGGATGTGCTATTTCTACTGCTTCTGCAGCTATGCTTGTAGAATTAATAAAAGGTAAAAGCATTAGTGAGGCAAAAGAAATAATAAATGTATTCTTTAAAGTTATGAAAGGTGAAGAAGTAGAAAATAGTGATATACTAGGAGAAGCTATGCTTTTAGAAGTAACTAAAGATATGCCTGCTAGAATTAAATGTTCAACTCTAGCTTGGCATAGTTTAAAGGTCATTTTAGAAAAATATTAGGAGAATATTATGGGAAAATTAATAATTATTGAAGGTACTGATGGAAGTGGAAAACAAACACAAACAGAAAAGTTATACAGTAGATTAGTTGATGATGGGAATAAAGTAAAGAAAATTTCTTTTCCTAACTATGATTCTAATTCATCAGCTTTGGTTAAGATGTATTTATCAGGAGAATTTGGATCAAAACCAACAGATGTTAATGCATATGCAGCTTCTACTTTTTATGGTATAGATAGATATGCATCTTACAAAACAGATTGGGGAAAAGAATATATTTCTGGAACTATAATAATCAGTGATAGATATACAGGTTCTAATATGATACACCATGGTTCTAAATTTGATGATGAAAAAGAAAAGGAAAAATATCTTTGTTGGCTAGAAGATTTAGAATTTGATAAATTTGGTATACCTAGACCTGATGTTACAATATTTTTAAATGTTCCTATAGACTATACTTTTAGTTTGATGGAAAATAGAGATAATAAATTTACTGGTGAAAGTAAGAAAGATATACATGAAAGTGATAAAGACTATTTAAGAAAATCATACTACAACGCCTTAGATATTGCTAAACAAAAAGGTTGGAAGGTAATAGATTGTGTAGTAAATAATAGGATGCTTAGTATAGAAGAAATACATGAATTAATATATGCAAATGTAAAGGAGATTTTATGAAATTTGAAACACTAAGAGGAATGAAAGATATGTTTTCTATAGATGTTGATAAGTATAACTTTATTGTTAATACAGCTAAGAAAACTTTTGATAAATATGGTTATTCTAATATAATAACACCAATATTAGAGGAAACAGATCTTTTTAAAAGAGCTGTAGGAGATGAAACAGATGTAGTATCTAAGGAAATGTATACATTTATGGACAAAGGAGATAGAAGTGTAACTATGCGTCCAGAAGGAACTGCAGGTGTAGTTAGAGCATATTTAAATGCAGGATTTCATAAATCTAGTCCTAATGTAAAATGGTACTATTATGGTCCTATGTATAGATATGAAGCTCCACAAAAAGGAAGATATAGAGAATTTCATCAATTTGGAGTAGAATCATTTGGGATTAGAAGCCCTTTCTTAGATGCAGAATTAATAACTATGGCATGTGAATTCTTAAATCAATTAGGAATTAATGATTTAGTAGTTGAATTAAATTCACTTGGTTCAGTAGAATCTAGAATAGTATATATTAAAGAATTACAAAACTACCTATTATCTAATATAGATAAATTAAGTAATGATTCAAAAATTAGAGCAGAAAAAAATCCATTAAGAGTATTTGATTCAAAAGATGAAGGAGATCAAAAAGTATTAGAAAGTGCACCAAAATTACACGACTTTTTTGATGAAGAAAGTACAAAATATTTTGAAGAATTAAAATCAACTCTTTATAAATTTAATGTAAAATATGTAATTAATCCAGCATTAGTAAGAGGACTTGATTACTACTGTGATACTGTATTTGAAATTAAATCAAGTAAGCTTGGTTCTCAATCTACAGTACTAGGTGGAGGAAGATATGATAAGCTAACTGAAATACTTGGAGGAGTTAAAGTTCCTGGAATAGGTTTTGCTGCAGGTATAGAAAGATTATCTATGATAATGGATGAAAGCTTGTTAGAAAAAAATGATAAAAAAATATATATAGCATATTTTGAAGAAACAAAAGATTACTTATTAGAAGTATTAAAAGAGCTTAGAAAACATGATTTAAATGTTGAATTTGAATATAGTTTAAAAGGATTTTCAGCTCAAATGAAAAAAGCTAATAAAATTGGTGTAAATTATGTTATAATATTAGGTGAAAATGAAATTAAAAATGGAAAAGTTACTTTTAAAGATTTTAATACAGGAAATCAAGAAGAGATTAGTATTACAGAAGTAATAGAAAGGGTAAAATAATGTATAGAAGTCATAAGTTAAATGAATTAAGAATAGAAAATGTTAATGAAGTAGTAACTTTATCAGGATGGGTTGATAAAGTAAGAGATTTAGGACATTTTACTTTTATAGATTTAAGAGATAGATATGGAATTACACAAATCTTAATTAATGAAAATTCACCAAAAGAAGTTCAAGAATTAGTAAAGAAAATAAAAAATGAGTTTGTAATACAAGTAAAAGGAAAAGTATTAGAAAGAAGTTCAAAGAATAAAAATATTGATACTGGAGATATAGAAGTATTAGCTGAAGAGTTAAATATACTTTCAGCTTCAAAACAATTACCTTTTGAATTAAGTGAAGGTAATGTAAATGAAAACTTAAGATTAACATATAGATACTTAGATATTAGAAGAAGAAAAGTATTAGAAAATATTAAGAAAAGAAATGAAATGTTATTCTCTATAAGAGAATTTATGAATAATGAAGGATTCTTAGATATAGATACACCTATACTTGGTAAAGCAACACCAGAAGGTGCTCGTGATTTCATAGTTCCAAGTAGAATACAAAAAGGTGACTTTTATGCACTTCCACAATCACCTCAATTATTCAAACAAACATTAATGGTTGCTGGTGTAGATAAATATTACCAACTAGCTAAATGTTTTAGAGATGAAGATTTAAGAGCTGATAGACAACCTGAATTTACACAACTTGATTTAGAAATGTCATTTATACATCAAGAAGATATATTAAATCTAGTTGAAAGATTAGCTAAAAAAGTATTTAAGGATGTTACAGGTGAAACTCAAGAAGCACCTTTTGAAAGAATTAGCTATGATTATGCAATGAATAATTATGGTTCTGATAAACCTGATTTAAGATTTGATATGAAGATACAAGATATTTCAGATATAGTTAATGGTAAAGGATTTTCAGTATTTGATGATGCAATATCAAATGGAGGTAGTGTAAGAGCTATAGTATCTGAAGATAGAGAATTTTCAAGAAAGAAAATTAAAGACTTAGAAGATTTTGTTAAAGTATATTATAAAGCGAAAGGTTTAGCGTATATTAAAAAATTAGAAGATGGAAGTATTAATTCACCTATAGCTAAATTCTTTGATGAAGAAACTTTAAATGCTTTAGTAGAAAGACTTGAATTAAAGAATAATGAAATAGTATTTATACTTGCAGATAAGAATAAGGTAGTACTTGATGGATTAGGTGCTTTAAGATTAAAACTAGGAGAAGAGTTAGGATTAATAGACAAAGATAAATTTAAATTTGTTTGGGTTCTTGATTTCCCTATGTTTGAATATTCAGAAGAAGAAGAAAGATATCAAGCAGCACATCATCCATTTACATCAATTAAAAAAGAACATATTAAATATTTAGAAACTAAAGAATATGATAAAATACTTTCTGAATCATATGATTTAGTGTTAAATGGATATGAAATAGGTGGAGGTTCGATAAGAATACATGATTCTGAACTTCAATCTAAAGTATTTGATGAATTAGGATTATCAAAAGAAGAACAATTAGATAAATTTGGATTTTTCCTAGAAACATTAAGTTATGGAGTTCCACCACATGGAGGATTAGCATTTGGTTTAGATAGATGGTTAATGGCTATGCTTAAAGAAAATTCAATAAAAGAAGTAATACCATTCCCTAAGACAAATAAAGGACAAGATCTATTAACAGGAGCACCTGCAGATGTTGATCATAATCAACTTGAAAATGATTTAAGATTAAAAAAAATAATTATAGAATAAAACTGGTCTATAGACCAGTTTTATTATGAAAAACGAAAGGATAAAAATGAAATACAAACAAAAACTCTTTTTAATTTTATTTCTAACAGGGAGTATAGGGCTATCTAATGTTGGTAGACATGATATAGAATGGTTTACTAATTATGAGGACTTCGCAATGAATAAAGGTAAGTATTCTATAGGAAAAGAAAATGTTATAGTTTATAGAAAAGATGGTACTGTTTCAGGAAAAATAGAACAACCAATACCAAATTTTGATGGAGTTGTTGATCCGGGGTATTTTGCTTTATGGGGAGATAGCCAAATATTAACAGGAGTAACCCATGTTGGGCATCCAGATAATTTTACTTTTTCTAAAAGACATATTAGAGATGATGTTGAACTTTATTCTGGGTACAAGTTATTAAGTAAAGATAAAAAATATGAAAAATTTTCTGAAAATATTGGTGCATATTATAGGTTAAACATTGGAAGAGACTATTCACTTGTAAGAACAAATAAAGTAGCATTTGATGCTCATGCTCATGAAGCTATTACACAAAATGATTGGAATAGAATAAAGGATAATGATTTACTCGCTAGAATTGGTGGAGGAGTAAATGTAATAGCGGTTGATAATAAAAAAGAGGAGTGGGCAGTGCCTTATGGTCATATAGCAGGTGGTTTAAATAAGGTAAAAAGTAAATGGCAAACAGGAAATCAAGGAATTGATAAAGTAATTTATTTAATGATAGAAAAGACACCTAAAACTCCACTTGATTCAGGGACTAAACCAGGGGATAGTGGGTCACCATTATTTTGGTGGGATTCTGTTAATAAAAAATGGCTAATTGCTTCAAGTAATACAGGTGGAAGTAATGCCGGGTATACTAAGAGTTCTCAACTTTTAAGTAATGCCCCTATATTTGAAAAATGGAAAAATTTAATTAATGATGATGAAATAACTGGAAATAATGTATTTTTTGAAAATGGTGTATTAAGAGTGGGTAATCAAAACAGAAGTTTTGATGATAGAGAAGAAAGAAGGATAGAAAACAATAGAATAACTTCTCATGTTATAACTCAAGATGGTACTATAAATGAAAAAATGTTTAAAGTAAAAAATCAGATATTTAATAGTCCGAATTTATCAGTAAATGTAATAGGTAATACAGATACAGGTTCTGCGAGATTAGAATTTAAAAATAATACGACATTAAAAGGAAATGGTAATTTACTTACAGCAGGATTATTGGTACATAAAAATGCTGTGTTGAATTATGAATTAAATTTTCGTAAAAATAATATAGTAAGAAAAATTGGAGAAGGTAAATTAGTAATTAAAAGCACTGGTAATAATGGTGGAGATTTAAATTTAGGTGGTGGAGAAACTGTATTAGAAAATACAGGAGGATATGCTGCTGCAAATATTAGATTAGCTCAAGGTGCGAAACTAACTATAAATAGAGCTGATCAATTAAATGGTGATAATGTGATCTTTGGACATAGAGGAGGAACTTTAAATGTAAATGGTGTTAATTTAGGATTTAGAGATATTTACCATATGGATAAGGATGCAAAAATAGCAAATGAATCGACAAGTAAATCTACGGTTACATTTAATCCATCTAGTGGTGAAAGAGTATTCTTAGGTAGTTTTAAAAATAATTTAGATATAAAATATAATCCGGGAGAAAATAATTCAATTTGGTCAGTAAGAAGTAAAGATACTGATATTAAGGGTAATTTTGATATAGAAAAGGGTAGTGTTAAAATTGAAGGAGATACTGTTGTACATGGTTATAAAAATACAGTATATGAAGATGAGTTTGAAGAAGCTAAATTTAAAGCTGCTAATATTGACATAAAAAATACTTCTAAATTAGAAATAAATAGAGCTGCTAAGGTTGAAACCACAATTAATGTTAAAGACAATTCAGTTTTAGAGGTAAATGCTTTAGGAACAGTCAAAGACATGCCGACACCTTATGATGGAGCTAGAACAGAAAAAGAAATTAATGATGTTGTTGTTAAGGGTATAATTAACTTTAATTCTTCTGCAACAAATAATTTTAAATCTAATGTAGAAAATAATAATGAAGCTAGAATAGAAGCTGAGATAAAAGGTAATATTAAAGCTGTAAAAGAAGGGTCAGGATTACTTCATTTAAAAAATAATCAAAATTCCAGTTTAAATGGTAATTTTGAAGTAAATGGTGGTAAGATAAAAGCGAGCACTGAAGGAACTCTAGGGAATACTATTACTAAATTAAATAATCATTCTATATTAGAAGTAGAAAATAACGAAGATTTAGATACTTTATTAGATAGAATTGATAAAAGTTCAGAAGGTGTACTTAGCTTAGGTCAAAATATTAATAATATATCTACTAAATTAAATGGGTATTCTTCACTATTTTTAGGAAGTAGCAAAAATATTACTATAGGGGATGAAAATACAGCTATAAATGCAAATATTAATACTTTGAATTTAGGTGGAGATAATGGAACTCTAACTTTAAAGGGATTAAATAACTCAACTACAGTTACTAAGTTAAATATTGGAGATGGTGTTAATAGAGGTACAGTAATAGTAGATAGAATAGGAGCTAATAATACTAATCTTGATATAGATGTTAAAAATGGTGTTAATTTAATAATAAACCATCATGATAATAATGCTAAAAATATTAAATTAGGATATGGTTCTAGTTTAGATCAAATATATAGATTTAACTTAAAAGATGAATCAGAAGGTGTACTTTATGTTGATCCTAATGCATCTTTAGGTGAGAATAATAGATATACTGCCTTAGGTACTGCAAAAGGTAATGAAGTAAGACTATATAACTATAACGGAGGAAATAATAATTATCATTTTTCTGGTGAAGGTAAGTTAAATATTGATATGGTCTTAGATAATAAGGACTTAGTAGTAGATGGACAATATTTTGAAGGTGGAGTAGTTGAATTAAAGAGAAATTCAGATACATATACTGGAAATATTACAGTTATGGGTAATAAAAATGGAGAAAATAAAGGGAATATTACTCTAGTATTAGGTAGTGAAAAACCTTTAGGTGAAAATAATAAATTGTTAGTTAAAGATGGTGGAATAGTTGATTTAAATTCTAAAAACTTAACAGTTAAAATAGATGCTAATAATAATCAATATGGGACTATTAAAAATAGTCAAAATCCTTATTCAACTTTAACTATAAATACTGATACTACTGATTTAGCATTAAATAATAAATTAGTAGGGAATATAAACTTAGTTAAACTTGGATCTTCTAGTTTAGAATTAACTAATGAAGAAAATGAATTTAACAAAGATACTAAAGGTGATATTTTAGTTAAAGAAGGTAAATTGAATTACTATAATTCAAATGCATATAGAAATACTAAAATTAAAATAGAAGATAATACTATATTAAATACAAGAACTGAACAAGTTACTTCAGAAATTACAGCTAATGGTGGAAAAATTAAAGTGGATACACCTTTAACACCTGCAGTTGGAGATAAAAATACTACTTTTGCTAAAATAGTTATGCAAAAGAATTTAGTAGTAGATGGTGCAGCTAATGATATTACTAAGAAGGTAATATATAATGATGTTGCATTAAATGGTAATAATATTACATTTAATAATCAATTTGTAAGCTGGGCTAACTTTACTGGTGATGGAAATAATAAAGGTGAAGCAGAATTTAATAATTCTACTTACTATTTAAATGGTGGAAATCATAAGGGATTATCGAATCCTAATGTAAGTAAGATTAAGTTAAATGATTCTGAAATTAGAGTTAGAGACTATAATAATGAAGTTAAAGATAAAAACAGCGATAAATTAACTAATATAGAAATTAGTGGAAATTCTGTTATACGTAATGGTATTAGAAATGTAGATAATGGTGGAGGAGCTAAGAGTGACTTTAATAACCCTATAACTATTAAAGAAGATGCAACTTTAACATTATCTGTAAATAATCAATTTGGTAATGACTTCACTATAGATTCTAAAATTAAAGGTGAAGGTAAGATTAAACTTGAACAAACTAGTTCAGGTACTATAAATATTACGGATAACTTTAAAGAATTTACTGGAACTATGGAAGCAGCTGCTGGATCTAAAGATAGACAATTTAAGTTTAATATAAATGCAGAAAATGAAGAAGATAGAGTATTAGGATATAAATTCATTGATGGTAAATATGTAAATAAATCAGATAAGGCTTTAGGATTTAAAAATATTAAAGACTTTACTGGTGAAATTCATGGTAATATGGGAGACATATTATTAATTGATAAAGATGCTATAACAACTAATGGTAAAATATTATTAAGTCAAGATAAGAATGTAATAATGAGAATTAGTGAAGATTCAGTTATGTCTAATATGAATGTTGAAGGAGTAGCTAATGGAAATTCAAAAATTATTAAACAAGGTAATTTTGATTTAAGAGTTAATGATATTACAACTAAAAATATATCTACTACAGATATAACTGAAGGTACTTTAACTATAGCTAAAGATATATTTAGTAAATATGGAAGTTCATATAACTTAAGTGAAAATACTAAACTTATTGCTGACTTTGCTAATGATGGTAATATTAATTCAAATATCACAGGTGAAGGGGACTTTGTTCAAAATGGTTCTAAAGTTTCTATTAACTCTACTTTGTTAAAACATACTGGAAATATTGAATTAAATAGTGAATTAGATTTAAAATTATTAAATATGCTGGACACAAATACGGTTTTAAATCAAAACTTAGTAGGTAATGAAAATGGTAAATTAAATGTTATTGATTCGTTAGCGGATTTAGGTGGAGACACTTCAGAATTAGAAATTAATAAGGACTTATCTAAATTTAAAGGAACTATAAATCTTGTAAATGCAAATCTTGCATTAAATATTCAAGATGCTGTAGTTGATACTAAGATAACTGGAGATATGCCAGTTTACAATAAAAATGAAAGCGAATTAACTTTAAATAATATTGAAAAATTCTCTGGTACTGTAGAATCAAGAAATGGAGATATTAAATTAAATGTAGATGAGGATATTAAAGTTTCTAAATATGTTATAGGTAATGGAGATATTAAAATAAATAATACTGTTGATCTTAATTTAAGTAATAAGAGATTTGAAAATAATGGGGATAAATCTTTAGTTAAATTAGGAGATGCTAAATTAAGTTTAAGTTCTAACTCTATTGAAAATATTAAGAAGGTTTCAGTAGATGAAGGAACATTATCATTAGTAGATAATAAGAATGGTGATAAAATAAACGGAAGCCTAAATATTAAAGAAAATGCTAATGTTGATTTTGTTGATGGTACATATATAAATGAAGTAGAAAATGCTGGAAATATTGTACTTGATAATAAAGATCTTAAGATTAATAACTATACATCTAATGGTGGTAAATTTGATATTACATTAAATGAAATGAATAAAAAATTATTAGAAATTGAAAATACAAGCGGTGATGTTAATGCTTCACTTAATGTTGGAAATAGTATTATTAATGATATAGTAGATAATCATAAGAAGTTAAACATTGCTAAAGTTCCAAATAATATTAATTTAGTTAATATTAAAGACTATGATAGTGTTTATGAATTAAACTTAGAAAAAGATGCAGATAATATAGTAAAACTATACTCATTAATAAAACCAGATGTGTTAAATAATCTTTATGTATTTAATGAATTAGATTTAGTAAATGGAATAAATAATGAACTTAAATATAGAAACCTTATAGAAGCAAATTTTGTAAACTATAACAAAATTGATAAGAATTATTTAAATATGAATAATACTGAATACAAGAATAAGACTGCTACTAATGGTTTAGAGGTTAATTTTGAAACAGCACATGATGTTAAAAATGTTAAATTATCAGGTGGATTAAACTTTAATGTTTTAGGAAGTAATTTAACTACAAGCATTAAAGGTAAGGATGATGTTTCAAGTAATTTTGTAAGTATTTCTGCAGTTCCAACAATTGGAGTTAAGTATAAGTTCTTTGATGTTAACTTTGGATTAGGAGCAAATACAGTTCTAATTAATAATGAAAAAAATAAAGATACTTTAGTTTATTTAAACAATTCATTGAATGTTGGAATTAATCCTGTATTTAAAGTTACAGATGATTTATCAATTAGATATTTAAATAAGGTTGGATATAAGGCGACACCTATGTTAAGTGAAACTATATCTAAAAATTCAGGTAATAAATATAAGATATCACATAATAGTCCATTTAGCGTGTTCTATGAAACAGGTATTAAGTTAGAACATAAATATGTTGATTTCTTTACAAAAGCTAATATGGAATATAACTTATCTAGTTATGATATTTCAAGCCGTGATAAGAAGATAAGTAATGACTTCAAAGATGATTGGCGTATAAATGTTAAGACTGGATTTGAATTCAAACCAACAGAAAAAGTATATATAAACTTAGACTTTGATGCAAATGTATATCAAAAATCATATGGTAAATATATATTCAAATTAGGAACAGGATATAACTGGTAGAAAGGGAAGGAGAGATCCTTCCTTTTTACATATAAAAAAAGTTGTAATATTTTTTGATTTTAATTATTGATTTTTATAAAAACCAGGGTATACTTTTATTGCAAGAAATTCGGGAGGTGTAAAAAATGAAATATAATTTAGGACTAGATTTAGGAGTTGCATCAATTGGATGGGCAGTTACAAGAGTAAATGAAAGTGGTGAACCTTTAGAATTAATAGATGCAAACTCTGTTATATTTAAACCTTTAGATAATGATAAAGGTAAATTATATAATGAAGAAAGAAGAAATAAAAGAGGAGCAAGAAGAATCTTAAGAAGAAAACAATATAGAATAGAAAGAACTAAAACTCTTTTATTAGAAAAAGGTTTATTAAATGAAAATGAACTTAATAATATATATGAAGGAAAAATAGAAGATATATATAGTATAAGAATAAAGGGATTAACAGAACAATTAAGTAAATATGAAATAGCAAGACTAATGATATTTTATTGTAAAAATAGAGGATTTAAATCTAATAGAAAAACTGATGAATTAGAACTTTTAGAAAGTTTAAAGAAAAAAGTTAGTGACAATGATTCAGATGAAAAGAAATTAAAACCTATAATTGCTAAAAATACAGAGCTAATTGAAAGTAAGGGTTTAACTCCAATTGAAATAATATATATGACAAGAGAAGAAGATAAAAGTATTTTAGGATTTAAGAATAAGGAAGGACACTATAAATTTGGATTTAAGAGAAATCAAATTATAGATGAGGCTAGAAAGATACTTGAAAATCAAAAAATACTTAATAAAGATATAATAGATTCATATATTGAAATATTGTCATCTCAAAGAGACTTTTCTGATGGGCCTGGAGGAGAAAGTAAATATAAGATAGATTATAGTAAACTTGCAGGTAAATGTAAGTATACTGGTGAAGTAAGAGCTGTTAAAGCTTCTCCATCTTACGAGATATTTATTATGCTTCAAAAATTAAATGATTTAAGATATTTAAATTTAGATTCTGAAAATAAAAGAGAGAAAAGAAGATTAAATTCTGAAGAAATTAAAAAAATATTCGATTTGGTATTTAATAAAGATAAAAAACTTACATTTTCATTGATTGAAGAAAATATTGAAGCAAAAAATATAAGAATATTAGATGTTCCTCAACTTTCAAAAAATGACTATACAAAACTAAGAAAATCAACTTTTGGTGAAACAAGAAAAGAAGATATTACAGAGGATGAAATTACTAATTTTAACGATAAACTTAATAAAGAAAGAATGAAACAGGAATTAGTAAAAAACAATCTTGCATCATATAAAAAATTAAAAAATGATTTCAAGAAAAATAATATATCAGGAGAAAGAATAGAAGAGTTAGGCGGAATAGACTTTTTAGATTTAGTTGCTGAAATATTAACTTATGCTAAAACTGACTCTAAAGTTGACTATTATGTAAATGAAGTAGATAGATATAGTATATTTAAAAATGCAAAAGATGTAGTAGAGGTTATGAAAGGGTTGCCCAATTATACAAAAAATGGAAATTTATCTTTAAGTTTAGTAAAAAAACTAAATGAAAAAATGTTGGAAGGTCTAGATTATGAATCTTCATTATCTTCATTAAATTACTATATTAATACAAATACAGATTGGAAGAAATTCCCTACAGTATCTCAGATTGAAGATGTGTTAAATACAAAAGTTACTAATCCTAATGTAAAACATATATTAGTAATTTTAAGAAAATTATACAATACACTTTTATTTAAATATGGAAGACCTGAAAAGGTACATTTAGAGTTAGCTAGAGATTTTTCTAATGATTTTTCTACAAGAAATTCTATTAAGAGAGAACAATTGGATAATAGAGTAAGAAAAGAAGTTGCTGCATTTGAAATGTATGGAGAAAATAGAGATATAGTTTTAGGTAAGGATAAATTATCTCAAGAAGATTTTGTAAGAATTAAATTATGGGAAGAACAAAATAAGGTATGTATGTACTCAGGTAAACCTATAGAAAGACGTCAATTAATTAGTGCTGAAGTACAAGTAGATCACATACTACCTTATTCTAAGTCATATGATAATTCTTATTCAAATAAGGTTTTAGTTCTAAGTAAGGAAAATCAAGATAAAAAAGAAAGAACACCTTATCAATGGCTAAAGGGTACTTCAAAGTGGGATGAATTTAAAAGAAGAGTTGAATTAAATATTAATATCAGTAATAAGAAAAAAGATAACCTATTATTTAGAGATGAAGTTGTAAAAGATGACTTTTTAGAAAGAGAATTACATGCTACAAGTTATTCATCAAGACTTGCTTTAAATATATTCCAAAGACTTATTCCTGTTAGTGAAGAGGATAAATATGATGAAAATGGAAATGAAAAGGTTAAATATATTTATAACAGAAATGTTGTAGCTTTTAATGGTAAGATGACTTCAAAACTTAGAAGTTTATATGGTTTAAATAGACTTACTCATAATTTTGAATCTGGTAATTTGGAGATAAATAATAAGTTATATTATTTAAAAGAATTCGAATTAGGTAAAGAAAGTATAAAAATTAATGCATATAATATAGAAACAGGATTTGAGATAAGCACTGAAACAAAGGTTGAAAAAAATAAGTCAGGGGAGTATAAGACTCTTAAAGATGAAATTTTACAAAAAGAATTAACGAAAAAGGTTAATTTAGAAAAATTATCTGAAACATTTAAAGATAAAGTTTTATTTGATTTAAAAATAGTAGATTTTGAAAATCTAGAAAATCTTGATATAGAAATAAGTCAAGTAATATATAAAATGATAACTAATTTAAAAGAACAAGTATATAGAAAAAATAGGGATAATCATTTACACCATGCACTTGATGCATTCTTATTAAGTATAATGAATAAATCTATGCAAATAAAACTTACTAAATTTAATCAATTGATTTCTAGTTTAAAAAATAGAGAAGATGAAATATTTATTGAAGAAAAAGGTGAATATGTAAGTTCAAAAGAATTTGCTGAAGAACTGAGTAAAGATAGAATAATAGATCTTGATGGAAATGAAAAAGGAATAAAAGTAAATATAGAAGGTAAGGAATTTAAACTTGGGATAACAAAACCTTATGATAATTTCTTGAATGATATTAAATTTAAAATTTTTGATAAAAGAGAAAATCCTAAGTTACCTTATCATGTAGTTAAATCAAAAGTAAATGGAGCATTACACGCTGAAACAATATTAGGTGAAAGTAAAGGAGAAATAACTAAGAGAGTATCAGTATTTACATTAGATGAAAAGAAATTAGAAAAAATATTTGATAAAGATGGAAGTCAAAAAGAAATATATGAAACATTAGCTAAATGGATAAAAACTAAAAGCAAGGATTATCCAAAATTAAAAAATGGAAATATTATTAAAAAAGTTAAGTTAGTTGATGGTAATAAAGATAAATTAATAAAATTAGGTGAAAAAAGATATGCAGAAATGGGACAAACTATAGTTAAAATACTAGTGTTTGAAAAAGAAGGAGAAAATGGTCTAAGATTTGCATCACTAGGAAGATATAACTATAACCAAATGAAGAAAGGTAATGATTTTGAAATACTGATCTGGAAGGGTCAGGGAGAAAAGAATTCTCATATGGTTAAGTTTAGTAAACTAAATCAAAATGGATATAAGTTGATACAAGAATTAGTTTCAAATGAATGTATAGAGTTAGAATTAAATAATGGAGCAAAATCTGAATGTTTAGTTGTTGGGTTTACTTCAGGTAAATTTGAAGTTGCTAGTATTTTAGGGGATGACTTAGATTTAATGGATTCATCAATTATAAAAACAATACTTAAACAATATCAGATAACAATATCAACTATTAAATCAATTAAGAAAGTAAATAGAAATATTTTAGGTGATTAAAATGTCTTTTAGACAAGTACTGATTACACAAAAATCATACATTCATTTTGAAAATGATAATTTAATAATAGAAAAGGATGAACAAAAATTATCAGTTCCTATAAATGATATAGCGATTATAGTATTCGAATCATTAGATAGTACAATTAGCTTAAGATTAATTTCAGAATTATCTTTAAAAAACATTACTATGCTTTTTTGTGACTATAAGCATATGCCTGTAGCATATAGTTTACCTATTAATCAACATTATAGATTACCATATGTTCATAATTTACAAATGCAACAAACATCTAAATCGAATGAAATGATTTGGGAAAAATTATTGAAAGCAAAGATAGGTAATTCTAGAAAAGTTATGGAAATTGAAAATGCTTCTAGTGATGTTATTGATTTAATGAAAAAATATGAAGAAGAAGTAGTTGGAAGTGATGAACAAAATAGAGAGGGAACAGCAGCAAAAGTTTTCTTTAATTATCTATATGGAACAGGATTTACAAGAAAAAATGAGAAAGATTCAATTAATATGGCTTTAGATTACGGTTATGGAGTATTTAGAAGTGCAATTACAAGAATATTATGTAGTTTTGGATTTACAACATATATAGGTGTTCATCATGATTCTATGATGAATGCCTTCAATCTAACATATGATTTTATTGAGCCGTATAGACCTATTATAGATTATTATGTTTTTAATTATATGCATCATTTTGTTAATGATGATGAACTTAGTATTAATACTAGAAAAGAATTGATTTCTTTATTAAATGCAACTGTAAAAGTTAATAAAAAAGAATATACTGTACTCTATTCTATGGAGTTATTAGTTAAAAGTTATTTAGGATTTTTAGAAGAAGGTGATGAAAAACTGGCAATACCTGAAATAATAAAAATTGATTTTTATGATCTCTTTAAAGAGTTATAAAGAAATGAGATTACTTGTTTATTTTGATTTGCCAGTTTTAACAAAATTTGAAAGAAAGCAAGCTCAAGATTTTAGAAAAAATTTATTATCTGAAGGATTTATTATGATGCAATATTCTTGTTATTCAAGATTTTGTAGAAATGAAGCCGAAAGTTCTAAATATATAGGTAGAGTAAAAAAGTTAAGTGATAGATTATGTGGTGGTGAAGTTAGAATATTAAAGATTACCAATAGACAATATGAGAATATGATGGTATTATTGAAAGAACCAAAGGTAACAGAAATAAAAGTAAATAAAAATCCACTAGTATTTTTTTAATGTGAATTTTTTGCTAATGGGTTACATTTTCAAATTTTAACTGTGTCTTCTAGTAATGGAATTAATGTAATTTCATTGCTAGAGGATACAGTCTCTTAGTAAATTTGAATAATGTGAATGATTTAACAAAAAAGCTAGACAACTACATATGATACAGTCTCTTAGTAAATTTGAATAATGTGAATGTACATTTAAGTTCCTATCCTCATCTAGTAAGATACAGTCTCTTAGTAAATTTGAATAATGTGAATGCTAGACCTTCACTAACATCTAACTTAACTTGATACAGTCTCTTAGTAAATTTGAATAATGTGAATGTTATTTCTCTTAAAATATCACTATAATCAGATACAGTCTCTTAGTAAATTTGAATAATGTGAATGTAGTTACTGATACTTATGTTATAAGTGGAAGATACAGTCTCTTAGTAAATTTGAATAATGTGAATGTTTGACAAATAAAGATATAAAACAAATGAAGATACAGTCTCTTAGTAAATTTGAATAATGTGAATGAAAAAATTGAAACGATTGAGGAATTTTATTGATACAGTCTCTTAGTAAATTTGAATAATGTGAATGTTCGGGTTCAATATCTTTTAAGTCCTCCCAGATACAGTCTCTTAGTAAATTTGAATAATGTGAATGCTTCAAATCCTAGTTTTTTAGCTAATATGTGATACAGTCTCTTAGTAAATTTGAATAATGTGAATGCTTTTTACCTTTCTTTTCTTTTTCCTTTAAGATACAGTCTCTTAGTAAATTTGAATAATGTGAATGTTGTAATTATCCTTAATATTATTCCTAATGATACAGTCTCTTAGTAAATTTGAATAATGTGAATGTTTAAATATTTTTCATATTCTTTAGCGTATGATACAGTCTCTTAGTAAATTTGAATAATGTGAATGTACATAAGTTAGTTGCTTGTGTACTTAAATGATACAGTCTCTTAGTAAATTTGAATAATGTGAATGTAATTTAATTTCATTAAGATTATACTTAATGATACAGTCTCTTAGTAAATTTGAATAATGTGAATGATGAAAGAATATGGCAAAATCAAGAAAATAGATACAGTCTCTTAGTAAATTTGAATAATGTGAATGAAAAAGAGAACCTAAATGCTAGTATTTACAGATACAGTCTCTTAGTAAATTTGAATAATGTGAATGATATAGCTATTTATAACCCTAATGTTCCTGGATACAGTCTCTTAGTAAATTTGAATAATGTGAATGGCCTTTTTCTACAGCTCTTGAAATCAATAGGATACAGTCTCTTAGTAAATTTGAATAATGTGAATGAAATAATCAAAGATAGATATTGTCCTGAAAGATACAGTCTCTTAGTAAATTTGAATAATGTGAATGAAAAAAAGCTGTAGATATAGTATTTAAACTGATACAGTCTCTTAGTAAATTTGAATAATGTGAATGAGAGTAAGTATTTTTGTATCCCCCAATGTGATACAGTCTCTTAGTAAATTTGAATAATGTGAATGTTCCTTTAAATAATCTCTATAATATAACACGATACAGTCTCTTAGTAAATTTGAATAATGTGAATGTACTTTCTAATGGTTACTGTGTTGATAATGGATACAGTCTCTTAGTAAATTTGAATAATGTGAATGTAATTTAGTCCCTAAATTCCAGTCATTGCTGATACAGTCTCTTAGTAAATTTGAATAATGTGAATGGATTGTGGTATACTATGATAAGGAAAATGAGATACAGTCTCTTAGTAAATTTGAATAATGTGAATGTAAAAATAAAGAATAAACCTAGTAATATATGATACAGTCTCTTAGTAAATTTGAATAATGTGAATGCGACTTTTATATATTTCTATTCCATTAGGTGATACAGTCTCTTAGTAAATTTGAATAATGTGAATGTTGCAATACACAGCAAATCGAAAAGCTTATGATACAGTCTCTTAGTAAATTTGAATAATGTGAATGATTCATTTAAAAGGTGGGATGTCTCAAGATGATACAGTCTCTTAGTAAATTTGAATAATGTGAATGAAAACCTTTAGATTTATTTGTAGAAAAGTAGATACAGTCTCTTAGTAAATTTGAATAATGTGAATGATTAGCTCCTTTGCTGTGCACCTTATCTAAGATACAGTCTCTTAGTAAATTTGAATAATGTGAATATTTATATATATTTTTTTGGAGGAATTTTATGAATGTTTTGATGTATTTTATGAATGAGTATTCTAATTTTTCTTTTGATGATCATATATTTATAGCTGGTGGGAATTCTAGGGGTAAAACATTGATGTATAATTTTATTCTTTCTGGATTAGAAGGTAAAGAAAAAGAAAATTTTTTAATAGATGGTTCTCAGGTTAAAAAAAATCAATATGTATTTTTAGGTATTTCAAGGGATAATACGTTAGATGATGAAATAAAATTAACATCTAAAACATATTTGATGTCTAGACTTGAAACATTTAGAGAATATGTAGATTCATCTAAATTGAGAGAAACAGTACAAGAATATTTTAAATCAATAGAAGATTTGATTAAAGAGGAAATATTAACTTTAGATAACTTTAATTTATATTTTGATTTTGAAAAAGTTAATAATAGCATTTTTAAAGCTATAGAGTATAAATTAGGTGAAAATGAATTTTCAATGTTATCAACAAGTGAGAAAATGGATTTACAGATTGAAATGTATATTAATAGATTAGTAAATGTTAATGATAATACTTTCTTGATTATTGATGATTTTGACACAATATATACTAGAGAAAGATTTTATGAAAAATTATCTTGGATATTTTCTAAAATTTCTTCTGTTAATACAAAATGTATTTTTTTTGTAAAAGATGAAAATCTAGTATATGAACTAGTAAATAAAGGGGATAAAGTAATGTTTATTGAGAAATTTAAATTGGTTAATTTACCTAATTATACTAACTATATTGATGAAATATATCTTTATTCAGAAGAAGAAATAGAAAGAAAAGTAAATGAAATAAAAAAAGAAAAAGAATTTGATATAATTAGAAAATTATTGAAATAAAAAAAGCTGCTTAAGGCAGCCAATCTTACGATTTTGCATCTTAACACAGAATCTTAAGTAAACTTGAATAATGTGAATTTTTGTTTACATTGATATTGTACCTCGAAAATTTAAAAAGTCAATAGTTAAATAAAAAAAATACTCGCGAGGGGGGTGCGAGTATTATAGAGGCCACCCTACCGGGTGAGTGAATCAATCCTTGTTGATTCAATATATTGTACCTTGATTTTATGAAAAGTCAATAGGTAAATTGAAAAAAATCTTTTTTATTGAATAAAATTATTAAAAATAGTATAATGTGTTGTAAAAAAGTAATTTGAAAGGAGAAATTATGAGATTTTCAAAATCTTTTATAAAAACATATAAAGAAGTGCCAAAAGAGGCAGAAACAATATCACATCAATTAATGCTTAGAGCATCTATGATAAGACAATTAACAAGAGGAGTATATACATATTTACCTTTAGGGCTTAAAGTTTTAAAGAAAATAGAAAATATTGTTAGAGAAGAATTAAATAGAATAGATGCACAAGAAATACTAATGCCAGTATTACAACCAGCTGATTTATGGCAAGAATCTGGAAGATGGTTCTCATATGGTGCAGAATTAATGAGATTACATGATAGAAATAATAGAGATTTTGTATTAGGACCAACACATGAGGAAGTAATAGTTGACCTATTTAGAAATACAGTTACATCATATAAAGATCTTCCATTAAATATATATCAAATTCAAACTAAATTTAGAGATGAAAGAAGACCTAGATTCGGATTAATGCGTGGAAGAGAATTCATAATGAAGGATGCATATAGTTTTCACTTAACACAAGAATGTTTAGATAAAGAATACAATAATGTTAAAGAAGCTTATTGTAGAATATTTGAACGTTGTGGATTAGACTTTAGAGCAGTTGATGCTGATACTGGAAGTATAGGTGGATCAGAAAGTCATGAATTTATGGTTCTTGCTTCAAGTGGAGAAGATGATATACTTTATTCAGATAAATCAGATTATGCAGCTAATGTTGAAAAAGCAGTTTCAGTTTTAGACTTTGTTATGGATGAATCAACAGAGCTTGAAAAAGAATTAGTTGCAACTCCTGATATGAAAACTATAGAAGAAGTTTCAAGTTTCTTAAATGTAGATCCTTCAAAAACTATTAAATCAGTTCTATTAAAAGAAGAACAAGAAGATAAATCTTTTGTATATTATGTTGCTGTAATTAGAGGAGATTTAGAAATTAATGATGTAAAAGTAAAAAACATTTTTGGAGCTAAAATAGATCTTGAAATGATGACAGATAAAGACTTAGAAAAATTAGGATTTGTTGGTGGATATTTCTCGCCGTTAAAAGATATACCTTGTTTAGGAAAAGTTAAAGTAGTTATAGATGAGTCAGTTAAATATATGAAAAATTTTGTAGGTGGAGCAAATATTGAAGGACATCACTACAAAAATATGAATTTATCAGATATACATTTTGATTTATCTGGAGATATTAGAAAAGCACAAAAAGGAGATAAAGCTCTTGATGGTGGAACTTTAGATATAGCTAGAGGAATAGAGGTAGGGCATATATTTAAATTAGGTAAAAAATATTCTACAGCTATGAATACTAAAGTGTTAAATGATAAGGGAGTTGCAGAAACTGTAATTATGGGATGCTATGGAATAGGTATATCAAGAGTTGCAGCTGCAGCTATAGAACAAAACTTTGATGATTTTGGAATTATATGGCCTAAATCAATAGCTCCATATTTAGTAGACCTAATTTTACTTAATACTAAAGATGAAGTTGCTAAAGAAGTTTCAGAAAAAATATATGCTGATATGGTAGCTAATAATATAGATGTAATATATGATGATAGAAATGAAAAAGCTGGATTTAAATTTAAAGATGCAGACTTAATAGGAATTCCTTTAAAGATAATAGTTGGAAAAGGTGCTGCAGATGGATTAGTTGAAGTTAAACATAGAGATGGAAGCTATTCTGGAGAAATTAAAATAGAAGATGTAATAACATATATTAAAGAATTTGAAAAAAATTAATTTAGGTGTCATTTTGGCACCTTTTTTTGAAGGGAGAAAAGTGAATAAAAAATTTAGAAGACTAATATTATTAATCATTTTAATAATGAGTATATTTGTATATTTTGAAGCAAAAAAAGAAGAAAATTTTAAAGAAGTTATATATTCTAAACCTAAAAAATTTTCTATAGATAAAATTGACGTAGATTTATCATTAGAAGTGCCTAAAAATGAAATATGTGAAAATGTAGAAAAATGTGCACTTTTAGGAGATTTATACTTAGATGAATACTATTTTGACTTTGGGGAAGAAGAATTTGAAGAATTTGAAACTGAGAGTGATAAAATAGGTGATATGGATGCTAGAAAAGTTTTAGGACTAGTTGAAGTTAAAGATGATAAATTAGATAAAATAGATTTTAAAATGAAAGCAAATCAAGAAAAAAACTTTAGAGAAATATTTAATATATTTGTTAAAATGACACCTAAAAAATGGAGAGAAGATATTACTTTGGTTGAAGCTTATTCTAATAGTTTTTCAGCAGCATATGTAAGCACTACAGAAGATAGTTTAGAAGAACAAATGCTTGGTATAAATGTTGATGATGTAAATGATAGTAAAGATGGTATTATTAGTGTCCTTATACATGAACTAGGCCATGTATTTTCCTTAAATAAATCTCAGTATAAAATACTTGATTGTGAAGAAGTAGAATTTGGGAATGAATTAGAATGTTTTCTTGATGATTCATATTTAAATAAATTCTATAAAACTTTTTACTTAAACGTTTCTAGAGATTGGAGAGAAAATAGTAATAAATCTGAAATTGATTTTCAAAAATTTTATGAAATAAATAAGGATAATTTTGTTTCATCATATGCAGTAAATAATATATATGAAGATTTTTCTGATAGTTTTATGTTCTTTGTTCTTAATCAATTTCCAGAAGAAGGTAAAGCATATGAGGAAAAAATTAAATTTTTCTATAATTATCCAGAACTTGTGCTTTTACGTGCACAACTACTTAAAAATATTGTTGATAATGATTTACATAAATAAATTACCTTTAAATTTAGGAGATTTTTTGATATAATATGTGTATAAATGGATAATTATTTGGAGTAAAATTATGGACTTAATTAAAAAATTTAATAAACAAGAATTTATTGAAGGATTGAAAGCGGCAAAAGGTATTGCTATAGCTTTCATACCTTTTGGTTTTGCCCTTGGTTTAATAGCAAATAGCTATAATGTAAATGCAGTAATATCATCAGCCATGACTTTTATAATCTATTCTGGAGCTTCACAAGTTCTTTTGTATAAGATATTTGAAAGTTCTAATTTTGATATTTTTTCTGCAGTATTTGCAGCGGCTATGTTAAATTTTAGATATGTATTAATAAATATACCTATGTACAAGGCATTAAATGGTTATGATAGAAAATCAAAATCTTTAGTTGGTGTAATGTTTACTGATGAAACTGTAGCCTTTTTAGCTCTTAAAAAAAATAAAAGTCTGTCTTTTGCTTTTGGGGTTAATTTACTAGGTTATTTAAGTTTTTCATTAAGTTCAGTTTTTGGAGTACTTTTAGGAAACTATGTACCACTTATTATAATTAACTCTATGAAATTTGTACTTTATGGAACATTCTTGTCTTTATTAATATCAAGTTTAATAATGGATATTAAAAACTTAAAGATAGTATTGATTGCTTTAGGTTTAAAATTAATATTTATGTTTATATATCCATTTAATCTTATTCCACAAAGTTTACAAATAGTGTTAATATTAACACTTACTAGTTTAATATATGCAATAATATCAGTAAGGAGGGACGTAAAATGAAAATGTGGTTAGTAGTTATACTTGCTGGTATCGTTACTCAACTTTTTAGAATTTCTGGAGAATATATACCTATACCTAGAAATAAGTTTATGGATAGATTTTTAGAGGCTATCCCTATTTCTGTATTAGTTATATTATTTTTTCCAGATATTTTTGTTTCTATAGGTATGAAAATGCATGAAATAGCAATAGCAATTTTTGCGTCTATCTTAATAGTTATTATGACTATAAAAAATGTTGATTTAGGTAAAATTATGATGATAACAGTATTTACTGTAGTCATACTTAATTTAATACTAACCAAAATATTTGCTTAGGAGAGTGTATGGAAGAATACGAATTAAAAAAAATTATAGAGGAAAAGAATAGTGATTTTAATGATATAAAGGAGCATCTTTGACTTAGATAAATTAAAACAAGAATTAGAAGAAAAAGAAAAACTTACTCTAGAGGAAGGATTCTATAAAGATCAAAATAAATCACAAGTAGTACTAAAAGATATTTCTTTTCTTAAAGAAAGAATTGGAGATATTACTAAATTAATTACTTTAAATGATAATGTTCAAATATTATTAGAGTTCTACAAACAAGAAGAAATTAGTTTAGAAGAATTAGAAGTAGAAACTAAGGAATTTGTTGAAGAGCTTGATAAATTTAAAGTAAAATTATTGTTAAATGGTAAATATGACAAAAATTCAGCTATACTTACTATAAATGCAGGAGCTGGTGGTACAGAAAGTTGTGATTGGGTATCTATGCTTTATAGAATGTACGATAGATGGGCTATGCAAAATAATTTTAAAATTGAAGTATTAGATATTTTACCTGGTGATGAAGCTGGTATTAAAAGTGTTACCCTTTCTATTAAAGGTGATTATGCATATGGATATTTAGATTGTGAAAAGGGAGTTCATAGATTAGTTAGAATTTCACCTTTTGACTCTAATGCAAGACGTCATACTTCATTTGCTGCAGTTAATGTAACTCCTGAAATAGAAGATGATGTTGAGGTTAATCTAAAAAAAGAAGATTTAAAAATAGATACATATAGGGCAAGTGGTGCTGGAGGTCAACATGTTAATACTACAGATTCAGCAGTTAGAATTACTCATTTACCCACAGGAATAGTAGTTACTTGTCAAAATGAAAGATCACAGAACAAAAATTTAAATTCAGCTATGAAGGTATTAAGAGCAAAACTATTTGAAATAGAAATGAAAAATAGAGAAAATGAATTAAAAGATTTAAAAGGTACTGAATCTAAAATTGAATGGGGTTCACAAATTAGATCTTATGTATTCCAACCATATAAATTAGTTAAAGATCATAGAACTAATTATGAAGAAGGTAATGTTGATAAGGTTATGGATGGAGACATTAATGCATTTATAGATGAATACTTAAAGATAAGGTAGGTTGAAAGGAAATGAAATACAAGGTAGAAGTTGCAATTAAGGAAGATGAAATTGCAAAAAGAGTAAAAGAAATTGCTGATGAAATTACTAAAATGTATGAAAATCAAAGTTTACTTTTAGTTGGTTTACTAAGAGGTTCAGCAATGTTCTTGGCAGATATTGCTAGAAAAATTGACTATAACAAAGTTGACTTAACTATTGATTTTATGGATGTTTCAAGTTATGGAAATTCTATGGAAAGTTCAAGAGAAGTAAGAATTTTAAAAGATCTTGAAGAAGATGTTAATGGAAGACATATATTGATTATAGAAGATATAGTTGATACTGGAAGAACTTTAAGTGAGGTAAAAAAAATACTTTTAACAAGAAATCCTGAAACTTTAAGAATTTGTACTTTACTTGATAAACCTGAAAGAAGAGAAGTAGAAATTGATGTAGATTATATAGGATTTAAAATACCAGATTTCTTTGTAGTAGGTTATGGTATAGATTATGCACAAAAACATAGAACACTTCCATTTGTTGGAAAAGTTGTAGAAATAAAATAGGAGAGAAGGTAGAAAATATGAAAAAATATAATACTTATGTTGTAGTAGGAACACAATGGGGAGATGAAGGTAAAGGAAAAATTATAGATGTATTATCTCCAGATGCAGATTATGTAGTTAGATATCAAGGTGGAAATAATGCAGGTCATACTGTAATAGTAGGAGAAGATAAGTTCATATTACATTTATTACCATCAGGTGTAATTAATAATAAAGGTAAATGTATTATAGGTTCAGGAGTAGTAGTTGACATAGATGTATTATTAGATGAAATTTCTAAACTTGAGTCTAGGGGTAAGGATTTAAGTAACCTATATGTAGATGAAAGAACACATGTTATTATGCCATATCATATTTCTATTGATAAAGCTAAAGAAGAGGCACTTGGAGAAAATAAAATAGGGACTACTCAAAGAGGAATAGGTCCTTGCTATAATGATAAAATTTCAAGAAATGGAATTAGAATGGGAGATTTATTAGACTTTGATAGATTCAAAGATAAATTAGAATGGAATATTAAAGAAAAAAATGATATTTTAGAAAAATATGGATATCCAACATTCTCTTTTGAAGAATTATTAGAAAAATATAAAGTTTTAGCTGAAAAAATGAAAGATAGAATAATAGATTCAGTATTTGAAATTAACCAAGCTGTTGTGGAAGGTAAAAAAGTTCTATTTGAAGGAGCTCAAGCATTAATGTTAGATATAGATTATGGAACTTATCCATATGTTACAACATCATCTCCTACAGCTGGAGGAGCTTGTGTTGGAAGTGGAGTTTCACCTAATAAAATAAATAGAGTATTAGGAGTAATGAAAGCATATACAACTCGTGTTGGTGAAGGACCTTTCCCTACAGAATTAAATAATGAAATTGGTGAAAATTTAAGAGCTGTAGGACATGAATTTGGAGCTACAACAGGTAGACCAAGAAGATGTGGATGGTTAGATTTAGTTGTTGGTAAATATGCAACATTAATTAATGGATTAACAGATATAGTATTAACAAAATTAGATGTATTAACAGGGCTTGAAACTATCAAAGTAGCTATAGCTTATGATATTAATGGTAAGATACATCAAACTTATTCTGCTAACTTAAGAAAATCACAAGAAATAGAGATAATATATAAAGAATTCCCAGGATGGACAGAAGATATATCTAAAATTAAAAATTATGAAGAATTACCTGAAAACTGTAAGAGATATGTTGAATTTATTGAAGGTTATTTAGAAACTCCAGTAAGTTTAATTTCAGTAGGACCAAGTAGAGAACAAAATATTTATAGAGGTGAATTTTAATGAATAAATACGTGAATCCATTATGCGAAAGATATGCAAGTGAAGAAATGCAATACATTTTCTCTCCAGATTTTAAATTTTCTACTTGGAGAAAACTATGGGTAAATTTAGCTAAATCTGAACAAGAATTAGGTTTAGATTTCATTACAGATGATATGATTAAAGAAATGGAAGAAAATATTCATAATATAGACTATAGTTTAGCCGCTAAATATGAAAAGGATTTAAAACATGATGTTATGGCTCATGTACATACTTTTGGTGATTTAGTTCCTAATGCTAGAAAGATTATTCATTTAGGTGCAACTAGTGCATATGTTGGAGATAATACAGATATTATACAAATAAAAGAAGGTTTATTACTTGTTAGAAAAAAATTAGTATCTGTAATAGAAAGAATGGCAAAATTTGCAGAAATGTATAAAGGGTTACCTACTTTAGGATTTACACACTTTCAAGCAGCACAACTTACTACAGTAGGTAAAAGAGCTTCACTTTGGATACAATCACTACTTTATGATTTAGAAGAATTAGAATTTAGATTAGATAATTTAAAATTTAGAGGAGCTAAAGGTACTACTGGTACACAAGCAAGCTATAAAGAACTATTTAATGATTTTGAAAAAGTAAAAAAATTAGATGAATTAGTTACAGAAAAAGCAGGATTTAAAGTTAAACAGACTTTATCTTCTCAAACTTATGATAGAAAACAAGATTCACAAATCTTACAACTTTTATCTAATATTGCACAAAGTGCTCATAAAATAACTAATGATTTTAGAATATTACAACATTTAAAAGAGATAGAAGAACCATTTGGTAAAAAACAAATAGGATCATCAGCTATGGCATATAAAAGAAATCCTATGAGAAGTGAAAGAGTAGCTTCACTTGCAAAATTTGTTATGGCTAATGGTCATAATGGAGAATTAGTTGCATCTACTCAATGGTTTGAAAGAACTTTAGATGATTCTGCTGACAAAAGATTATCTGTACCACAAAGCTTTTTAGCTATAGATGGTATATTAATACTATTGTTAAATATTTTTGAAAATACTGTAGTATATGAAAAAATTATAAAAAGAAATCTTGATAAAGAATTACCGTTTATGGCTACTGAAAATATAATAATGAAAGCCGTTGAAAATGGTATGGATAGACAAGATGTACATGAAATTATTAGAGAATTATCTATGGAAGCTGCTAAGAATGTTAAACTTGAAGGACTTGATAATAATTTAATAGAATTAATTAAAAAAGATGGTAGATTAGATATTATTAAAGATGAAATAGATAGCATACTTGAAGCAGAAAGATTTATAGGATATTCAAAAGAACAGGTAGAAGAGTTCTTAAATAATGATATCTATCCTGTTTTAGATAAGTATAAAGAAGAGATAATCAAATCACATACGGAGATAGATAAATAATGAAAAAAGGTTATACTATACTTACAGTTAAAGAAGATACCCTAAATATTAATGATATAAAGGTAACTGAAATAGTATTACTTAGATCAAGATTAGAAGAAGTTATAATAAATTTTGATATTATTAACATAGAAAATGTATTTACAAATTTAGACGTAATTAGAAGAGTGTTGGAAGAACAAGTTTCCGACATTCTTCACGTTAAATTTAATACAAATAAATGTGAAAAAGAAAAATTTAGTATAGAAGAAATAATAAAATATACTATTTCGTTTGTAAAGTATGGAAATAAAATTTTATCTTCAAATATTATAGGCCATACATATGTTCAAACTGAAAAAGACCTAACTATAAAATTAATAACACTTTCAAATTTAGGTGAAAAGACAAATAAGAAATTGAAAAAGTTTTTTAATGAAATGATAAATCAAGTATTTTCTCAAGATTTTAATATAGAAATAACACACGAATTTAATGAAAAAGAAGCTCCAGTAATAAAGGAGACTAAAAAAGAAGAAATTACCTTTCCTAAAATCACTATTCAAAAAGAAGTTAAAAAACCAGGTATAGTAAATAATAAAAAATTTGCAAAATCAAAATTAAGTTTAAGTAAGTTTACTGATGTAGAAGAATTAATGATAGGTCAAGAAATAGCCCTAAAAGGTGAAATATTTTACCTAGATATAGCTGCAACTAAAAGTGGTAAATTAAAAATAGTAATATATATTACTGATAACGAAAATTCAGTAGCATGTACAAAGTTTGTAAATGATAAAGAAGAAATTGCTTTTAAAGTTGGAGATGTTGTTGAAATAGCTGGTAAATATGAAAAATTTTATGACGATTATTCTATAATTATTAGAAGTATTAATATAGTTGAGGTAGAAAATAGGGAAAGAAATGATAATGCAGAAGAAAAAAGAATAGAGCTTGCTGCTCATACTAATATGAGTGATATGCTATCAACTATAGAACCTAAATCTGGAAAAGAAGGTTCTTTGGTTAGTAGAGCAAGAAAGTTTGGGCATAAAGCTGTAGCAGTTACAGATTATGGAGTAGTTCATGCATTTCCATTTGTAGCCATGGGTGTTAAAGATGATGAAGAATTTAAAGTAATATATGGTATAGAAGCATATATGGTAGATGATAGCGCACCTTTAATAGTAAATGCAAAAGATGTGTTTATAGAAGAGGAAGAATTCGTAGTATTTGATATAGAGACTACGGGATTTTCACCAGTAAATGATAAAATAATAGAAATAGGTGCTGTAAAAATAAAGAATGGAAAAGTATTAGATAGATTTTCAGAATTTATTAATCCAGAAAGGATAATACCTAAAAAAATAGTAGAACTTACTGGTATTAATGATACTATGGTTAAAAATAGTGATACTATAGATAAGGTTATGCCAAGATTTTTAGATTTTGTTAAAGGTACAACTTTAGTAGCCCACAATGCAAAATTTGACGTAGGTTTCATATCTAAAAAATGTGAAGTTTTAAATCTTGATTCAGATTTTTCATATATAGATACATTAGAATGGGCCAAAATATTAGTAGATGATGTTAAAAGATTTAGTTTAGATGCATTAACTAAGAGATTTAATATTAAATTAGATAATCACCATAGAGCTGTTGATGATGCAAATGCTACAGCAGAACTTTTCAGAGAATTATTAGCTTTAGTTTCTGCAAAAGGAGTTGAAAGATTAATAGATGTAACTGAGAAGTTGGTGAAGAAACCAAAAATAGCTGATACAGAAAATATTACTATTTTAGTAAAAAATTTAGCAGGTTTAAAAAGACTATATGAACTTGTATCTATATCACATTTAAAATATTATGGTGAAAAGAAACCTAGAATATTAAAAACTGATTTAGAAAAAGATAGAGATAATTTTTTAATTTCTTCTAGTCCTATTTATTCTGGTAGATTTAATAAGGGTAAACTTGTAAGTCTTTATGTAAGAGGAATATCTAATGATGAAATTATGAAAGAATTAGACTTCTATGATTATGTTCAAATTTATCCTAAGAGTATATATAATGATGCTATAGAAATGGAAGAGATTTCAAATTATGATTTCATAGAAAAAATGAATAGAGATTTTGTTGAAATGGCTAAAAATAAGAATAAGTTAGCTGTTGCAACAGGTAATGTATATTATTTAGATGATAAGGATAGAAAATCAAAGGCTGCCCTTTTATTAGGATCAGATAGAGCTTTTAGAACTTATCAAATAGATACAGGTAATTATTTTAGAACTACAGAAGAAATGTTAGATGAATTTAGTTATTTAAATGATGAAGATATTAAAGATGTAGTAATATATAATACGCATAAAATAAATGATCAAATTGAAAAAATCAAACCTATACCTGATGGAGACTACAAACCGGTAATGGAAGGTGCAGAAGATGAAGTAAGGAATATGACATATACTAGGGCATATGAACTTTATGGAAATCCTCTACCTGAAGCTGTAGAAAGTCGTGTTAAAAGAGAACTAGATTCAATTATAGGTAATGGATTTGCTGTTTTATACTTAATAGCACAAAAACTTGTTAAAAAATCAGTTGATAATGGATATTTAGTAGGTTCAAGGGGATCTGTTGGATCATCTATAGTTGCATATTTTATGGGAATTACTGAGGTTAATGCACTTTACCCTCATTATAGATGTGAAAAATGTAAATATTTTGAAATGAAGGATTTTGAAGGTTCAGGTGTTGATTTAGAAGAGAAAAAATGTCCAAATTGTAATTGTGATTTAATAAGAGATGGACATTCTATACCTTTTGAAGTATTTATGGGATTTAAGGGGGATAAGACTCCTGATATAGATCTTAATTTCTCTGGAGAATATCAAAGTGAAATACATAAATATACTAAGGAACTTTTTGGTGATGATTATGTATTTAGGGCAGGTACTATATCAGGACTTGCAGAAAAAAATGCATATACTACAGCGAAAAAATACTTTGAAGAAAGTATAAAGAAAGAATTTGAAAATGAAATATATTCGAAATATAATATGAGTTTAAAAAAATTAGACCCTATAACTAAGGCTAGTGAAGAAAAAAGATTAGATGAAAAAATAAATGATTATTGTAATAGGAATAAGGCTGAAATATATAGAGTGGCTACTAAATGTACTGGTGCAAGAAAAACAACAGGTCAGCATCCAGGAGGTATGATAGTAGTTCCAAATTATAAGTCTATATATGATTTTACTCCAGTTCAATATCCAGCTAATGATGAAACTTCAGGCTCAGTTACAACACATTTTGATTATCACGTTATGGATCAACAGTTAGTTAAATTAGATATACTAGGTCATGATGATCCTACTACATTAAGAATGTTACAAGATTTAACAGATGTTGATATATATAACATACCTTTAACTGATAAAAAAGTAATAAGTATATTTAATAGTACTGAAGCTTTAGGAGTGACTGAAGAACAAATAGGATGTAAAATGGGTACTAATGGTATACCAGAATTTGGTACAGACTTTGTTAAGAAAATGTTAGAAGATACTTTACCTACAACTTTTGCTGAGCTTGTAAGAATATCAGGACTTTCACATGGAACAGATGTTTGGTTAAATAATGCTCAAGAATATGTTAGAGATGGAGTTGCTACATTAAGTGAAGTTATTACTGTTAGGGATGACATTATGAATAGACTTATAGATAAGGGTATGGATAAATCAGAAGCTTTCAATATTATGGAATTTGTTCGTAAAGGACAGCCTTCTAAAAATAAGGAAAAATGGGCAGAATACAAAAATAGTATGATGGCAAATAATATAGATGAATGGTATATAGAATCATGTGAAAAGATTAAATATATGTTCCCTAAAGGACATGCTGTAGCCTATGTTATGATGGCCGTTAGAATAGCATATTTTAAAGTATATTATCCACTAGAGTTCTACAATGCCTTTTTAAATAGAAAATATGATGATTTTTCATTTAAAGAAATGTATGGTACTATAGAAGAAATAAAAATTAATTTACAAAAAAGAAAAGATTTAGAAACTAGAGATCTTAAAGTACTGGATAAAAAACAAATAATACTTTTTGAAATACTTATAGAAATGTATTATAGAGGAATAGAATTATTACCTATAGACATATATAAATCTGATGCTATGAAATTTACTATAGAAGATGGTAAAATAAGAATACCACTTATAGCTATGGATCAATTAGGTGAAGTAGTTGCAAAAACTATAGCTGAAGAAAGAGAAATAAAAGAGTTTACCTCTATTGAAGACCTTAGTAAAAGGTGTAAAATTTCAAAAACAGTACTTGAAATGTTAAAAACTTTTGGTTGTATAGATTCATCTATTCCAGAATCTAATCAATTAACTCTTTTTTGACATTGACAACAAAGTTAAATAAGAGTATAATAAAGCGAAATAATAAAGAAAAATAAAGGAGGACAGAATGAAAATACTTATTAATCAAGTTTTAGATGTTTTAAATGAAAATATAAAAAAATTATATGATTTTGAATTAACTGAATTAGATATCCAAAATGCGACAAAAAAAGAATTTGGAGATTATCAAACAAATTTTGCTATGCAAAAATCTAAAATGTTAGGTAAAAATCCAAGGGAAATCGCAAATTCTATAGTAGAAAATTTTGATGGTAAAGGTGTAATTTCAAAAGTAGAAGTTGCAGGGCCTGGATTTATTAATTTCTTTATCAATACTGAATTATTAAATAAAGAGACAGAAAAATTAGGTAAAGAAGCTTATGAATATGGAGTAGCTAATGATAAAATAGTTGCGATAGATTATTCATCACCAAATATTGCAAAAAGAATGCACGCAGGTCACTTAAGAAGTACTATAATAGGAGATGCTTTAAAGAGAATATATAGAGAATTAGGATTTACAGTATATGGAGATAACCATATAGGAGATTGGGGAACACAATTTGGTAAATTAATAGTTGCTTACAATAACTGGTTAGATAAAGAGGCTTATGAAGCTAATGCAATTGAAGAATTAGAAAGAATATATGTACTATTTTCTCAAAAAGCAAAAGAAAATCCTGTTCTAGAAGAACAAGCAAGAGAAGAATTAAGAAAAGTTCAAGCAGGAGATCCTGTTAACTATGCATTATGGAAGGAATTTATTACTTCTTCATTAAGAGAATATGATAAAGTATATAAGAGATTAGATATTGAATTTGAATTATTCAATGGAGAATCTTTCTATAATGATATGATGCCTGAAGTTTTAGAAAAATTAAAAGAAAAAGGTATAGCTAAACAAGATCAAGGTGCATTAGTTGTATTCTTCCCTAATGATGAATTACCACCTTGTATAGTTCAAAAGAAAGATAACTCTTTCCTATATTCAACTTCAGATTTAGCAACTATAGTTTATAGAAAAGATGAATTAAATGTTGATATAGCTATTTATGTTGTTGATGAAAGACAATCAGATCACTTTAAACAAGTATTTAGAATAGCTGAAATGTTAGGAGCGCCATATGATTATGATAAATTCCATACAAAATTTGGAATAATGAGATTTGGTGATGGAACTATATTCTCAACTCGTGGTGGAGATGTAATTAGACTTGAAGATATTTTAAATAAAGCTAAAGAAAAAGTTCAAGAAATAGTGGATGAAAAAAATCCAGAGTTATCTCAAGAAGAAAGAGAGTATATTGCAGAAACTGTAGGTGTTGGAGCAATTAAATACTTTGATCTAAGTCAAAACAGAGCATCTGGAATAACATTTACTTGGGATAAAGTTTTAAGCTTTGAAGGAAATACAGGACCTTACTTACAATATTCTTATGTAAGAATTATGTCTATATTAAGAAAAGCAAAAGAATTAGGAATAGGATTTGAAGGATCTAAATTCTTAGTTGAAGGTAGCGGACTTGCAGATAGAAACTTAGCAGTTTCATTACATAAATTACCTACGGCAGTTATTAAAGCATATGAAACAAATAGACCTAACTTAATAGCTGAATATATATATTCATTAACTAAAGAATTTAATTCTTTCTATAATTCAAACCAAGTTATAGATCAAGATAACTTAGAATTAACTAAAGCAAGACTTGCTTTATGTGAAAAAACAGCAGTTGTAATTAAGAAAGCTTTAAGCTTACTTGGAATTAGAACAGTAGATAAAATGTAATAAATAAATGGCACATTGGTGCCATTTTTATTTACTTTTAATCATCCTTAGGGTATAATGTAAATAGGAGATGATAAAGTGGAACTTAGGGATTTTGATAAAGGATATAAGAAAAAGGTTGTAGGAGTAGATGAAGCTGGACGTGGACCACTCGCAGGACCTGTAGTTGCAGCTTGTGTATATATTAAAAGATATAGTAAAGAACTTGAAGAATTAAATGATTCAAAAAAATTAAGTGATAAAAAAAGAAGAGAATTATATAACTTTTTAACTTATAGTAAAAATATTATCTATGGAGTAGGAATAGTTGATGAAGAAGTTATAGATGAAATTAATATTTTAAATGCAACTTTCTTAGCTATGAATAATGCTTTAAATGAAATAGAAGTAGGAGATAAAATGGTACTTGTTGATGGTAATAAGGAAATAAAAGGTTATTTGGGTAATCAAGAAGCTGTAGTAAAAGGTGATAGTAAGTCTTTATCTATAGCAGCTGCTTCTATTATTGCTAAAGTTACAAGAGATATACTTATGGAAGAATATGATAAGAAATATCCTGGATATGGTTTTGCAAAACATAAAGGTTATGGAACAAAAATGCATTATGAATGTATTAAAGAAAAAGGAGTTTGTGATATACATAGATTAAGTTTTTTGAAAAATTTAAGTGAAAAATAGGAGAAAAAAATGCAAAAGTGTTGTATTAATTGTGGAAAAGAAGAATTCATTTTAAAAAAACTAAATCTTCCAGTAAAAGATGTTAAAGATGAAAATGACTTCACTAAAAAATTTTTTAACTTATTAAAAAACGAATGTTATTATTTAAGGGTATGTGTTTGTTGTGGAAAAACAGAACTATACAATGCAGCTATAGTTGAAAAAAACTATGAAAAAAATAACTGTAAATGTTGTAAATAAAAAAAGTAAAAAAAAGTAAAAAAATGTGTTAAAACTATTGAAAAATATATCAACTTATGATATACTTATTCAGTATAAACGATTTTGGTTTGATGAGGATTAAACTACTCATCACATTTTATTGTTTAATTTTTAGAAAGATTTGAGGTGAAAATATGGCAAAACAGGATGTTCTTGAATTAGAAGGAGAAATATTAGAAGCATTACCAAATGCAATGTTTCAAGTTCGTTTAGAAAATGGACATGTGTTATTAGGTCATATCTCAGGAAAAATGAGGATGAATTATATCAAAATTTTACCAGGAGATAAGGTTACTGTTGAAGTATCACCATATGACCTTTCTAGAGGTAGAATCGTTTATAGAAAAAAATAATATAGGAGGGTTTTTATAAATGAAAGTAAAAGCATCTGTAAAACGTATCTGTGATAAATGTAAAATTATCAAAAGACACGGAAAAGTAAGAGTAATATGCGAAAACCCTAAACACAAACAAGTACAAGGATAAACATCTAAAATTTTTATATATATTTACTTAAATTATGTAAAAATTGTAAAAATATGTTTAGCTGTAGAGCTTGTACTTTATGTTTGGGTAAAGGCATATTGAAGAAGGTAAAAAAAAATTATTTAAGGAGGAAAGGATTTGGCTAGAATCGCAGGAGTTGACATTCCAAGAAACAAAAGAGTTGAAATCTCATTAACTTATATCTACGGAATAGGAAGAAGCATTTCAAATGAAATCTTAGTAAAAGCTGGTATAAACAAAGATACTAAGGTTAAAGATTTAACTGAAGAAGAAGTAGGAAAAATCAGAACTATCGTAGAAGAATATAAGATAGAAGGAGAATTAAGAAAAGAAATTAGACTTAATATCAAGAGATTAACTGATATTAAATGTTACAGAGGTTTAAGACATAGAATGGGATTACCAGTAAGAGGTCAAAAAACTAAGACAAATGCAAGAACTAGAAAAGGTCCAGCAAAAATGGCTGTGGCTAAGAAGAAGTAAAAATTTTAGATAGGAGGACCATATAAGTGGCTAAAAAACAAGTAGTTAAGAAGAAAAAATTAAAAAATATACCTAATGGTATTGCTTATATACATTCTACTTTTAACAACACAGTTGTTACTATCACTGATAGTGAAGGTAAAGTAGTTATATGGAAATCAGGTG
This sequence comes from Streptobacillus felis, assembly GCF_001559775.1. Taxonomy (NCBI): domain Bacteria; kingdom Fusobacteriati; phylum Fusobacteriota; class Fusobacteriia; order Fusobacteriales; family Leptotrichiaceae; genus Streptobacillus; species Streptobacillus felis. The sequence goes on from NZ_LOHX01000287.1 coordinate 38,664, forward strand.
GTACATCTGGTTTCAAAGGTACTAAAAAAGGAACTCCATTTGCTGCACAAATAGCTGCAGAACAAGCTGCACAAGTTGCAATTGAAAATGGAATGAAAAAAATCGAAATCAAAATTAAAGGGCCTGGATCAGGAAGAGAAGCTTCAATAAGATCAATCCAAGCAACAGAGTTAGAGGTAACTAGAATAGTAGACATTACTCCAGTTCCTCATAACGGGGCTAGACCGCCTAAGAAAAAATTATAATTAACAAGGCAAAGGAGGAAATTAACAAATGGCAAGAGATAGACAGCCTATTTTAAAGAAATGTAGAACTCTTGGATTAGATCCAAGCATTTTAGGTGTAAATAAAAAATCAAAAAGAAATATAAGACCAAATGCAAATAAAAAATTAACTGAGTATGGAACTCAATTAAGAGAAAAACAAAAAGCAAGATTTGTATATGGTGTAATGGAAAAACAATTCTATAAATTATATGAAGAAGCAACAAGAAAAGAAGGAGTAACAGGTGAGTTATTACTTCAATACTTAGAAAGAAGATTAGATAACGTAGTATATAGATTAGGGTTTGGTTCAACAAGAAGACAAGCTAGACAAATAGTTAGTCACGGACATATCTTAATAAACGGTAAGAGAGTTGACATAGCTTCTTACAGAGTAAAACAAGGTGATGTAATTACTCTTAAAGAAGGATCAACAGAACTTTCAATAATTAAAGAATCAGTAGGACAAAAATCAGTTCCTGGATGGTTATCATTAGAAGAAGGAACTTTAACTGCAAAAGTTTTAGAAAATCCTACAAGAGATGCAGTTGATTTCGAAATCAACGAAGCAATGATAATCGAGTTCTATTCAAGATAATAATTGATATTATTAGATTATTGATAAAATTCTATATAAGGGAGTTGGTTTATCTTGTTAAATATTGAGAAGATAGCAAAAAACATTAAGCTTACAGAAGAGAAAATTGACCAATACAGTGCTAAGTACACATTAGAGCCACTATATAGAGGTTATGGAAATACTATTGGTAATGCATTAAGAAGAGTACTTTTATCATCAATACCTGGTTCTGCAATTAAAGGTGTAAGAATAGATGGTGTTTTAAATGAGTTTTCAATGATAGAAGGAGTAAAAGAAGCTGTTACTGATATAGTATTAAATATAAAAGAAATAGTAGTAGAACTAGATGAACCTGTTGAAAAAAGAATGAAATTATCAGTTGTAGGACCAAAAGTAATTACAGCTGCTGACATCATTCCAGATGCAGGAATAACTATAATAAATCCTGAACAAGTAATTGCTACAATTACAACAAAAAGATCTATTGAAATGGAATTTATAGTAGATTCTGGAGAAGGATTTGTAGTATCTGATGAAATTAACACTGCAGGTTGGGAAGCAGATTTCCTTGCTGTTGATGCGATATATACACCTATTAGAAAGGTAAGTTATTTAGTTGAAGATACTATGGTAGGACGTGTAACTAATTACGATAAATTAACATTGAATGTAACAACAGATGGAAGTATAGATATTCATGATGCATTATCTTATGCAGTTGAATTAATAAATATACATACAAAACCATTTGCTAATATTGGTACTGCAATGGCTAAATTTAGAAGTGAAGATGAACAAGAAATTGAAGATATTGATGAAAATCAACCATCTTTAGTTGAAGAGACTAAGATAGAAGAATTAGGTTTAACTATACGTTCATATAACTGTCTTAAAAAAGTTGAAATTAATACTATAGGAGAATTAATTAAACTTACTAAAGAAGATCTTAAGAAAATTAAGAATTTAGGTAATAAATCTGCAAAAGAAATAATTGAAAAAATGAAAGAATATGGTTATGAAATGTCTTCATCAGAAGAATAGAATACCGGATTTTAAGTAAGATAGGAGGACAAATTTTTTATGAATCACAGAAAATCATATAGAAAATTAGGAAGAAGAAGTGATCATAGATTAGCAATGATGAAGAATATGACAATATCTTTAATTAACGCTGAGCAAATCGAAACTACAGTAACTCGTGCTAAAGAGTTAAGAAAGTTCGTTGAAAGAATGATTACTTTAGGTAAAAAATATAACTTAGCTAATGACGATAAAGCAAAAGCAGTACATATATATAGACAAGTATTTGCTTTCTTAAGAAATGAAGAAGCAACTGCAAAAGTTTGTAAAGAAATAGCTCCAAGATATACAGAAAGAAATGGTGGTTACACAAGAATCATCAAAACTGATGTAAGAAGAGGGGACTCAGCTGAACTTGCAATTATAGAGTTAGTTTAATAAATAGAAAAAAATCGCTTATGCGATTTTTTTTTGAAAGGATGCATTATGAAAAAATTATTAAATATTATACTACTTTTGATTATGTTTTCTTGTACATCAGTAAATGTAAAATACAATAATATTGATGAAGTAACAATTGAAACTGCAAAAAAAAATAGTGTAAATATTAAATCTCCAGGTACTTTTGGGGTTTTAAATAAAGAATCAATTTTTATGACGACAGTAAAAAATACTGAATATGGTGCAAAACATAGAATGATAATATATGGTGTTAATAAAATAGAAGATGGTGACAAATTAGTAAAATTAGAGTACCCCTTAAATCTTAGGTTACAAGTATTTTATTATTATGGACTATTATATGCTTATGGTTTATATAAATATAGACATACAGAATTTTTTGAAATTATTACAGATAATAATAAATATCTATTACCTGTAGATGATTTACAAAAAGGTGATATCGCAGAAATTCCTGATATTATCGTTACTGATAAATTAGATATGTTACTTGATATGGCTAATTCTAATACAACATATGTTAATATTATTGATAAAAATAATAGAAAAGAAGAATTATTATTAAAACTACAAGATAAAGCATCTATTAAAGAGATGGTTTTACTATATAAATATGGAAAATCACTTAATAATTCAAAATAAATATATATTTTATGTACCCTTTAAACTGGAAAAATAAAGTTATTAGGGTACTTTTTTATATAATTAAATAACCTTACATATATTTAGAATTTTCTAATTTACAAAACACTAAAACAAAGGTATAATATTAAATAAAATAAATAGTGTGAGGTAGAAATATGTTAAATAAAGAAAGTATACAAAGACAAGAATTACATAGAAAGATATGGTCAATTGCAGATAATGTAAGAGGAGCAGTAGATGGATGGGATTTTAAACAATATATTTTAGGTATACTATTTTATAGATTTATTTCTGAAAATATGAGTGACTTTTTTAATAAGGCAGAACATGAAGCAGGAGATTTAAACTTTAACTATGCAGAACTTACTGATGAAGAAGCAAATAGGGATTTTAGACCAAGTACTGTAGAAGATAAAGGTTTCTTTATCTTACCTAGTCAATTATTTGAAAATGTAGTAAAAACAGCAAGAGAAAATGAAAATTTAAATACAGAATTAGCAAATATTTTTAAATTAATAGAAGCAAGTGCAATAGGCTATGAATCAGAAAATGATATAAAGGGCCTTTTTGAAGATGTAGATACAACAAGTAATAAATTAGGAGCAACAGTATCTGAAAAGAATAAAAGGCTTTCAGATATATTAATAGGGATATCGGAAATAAATTTTGGAGATTTTAAAGAGAATGATATAGATGCATTTGGAGATGCATATGAATATTTAATATCAAATTATGCGAGTAATGCAGGTAAATCAGGAGGAGAATTTTTCACTCCACAAATAGTTTCAAAATTACTTGCAAGAATAGTAATGGATGGAAAGAAGAAGATAAATAAGGTATACGAGATGATTTTATCCGAAATGATACAATTAAATAGTGGAAAATCCTTGAAATACAGCTTTTGTTGACTAGCTTTTAACTTTGAAATAGATTGAAGGCTTTTTTATTTTGCAGATAATGTTTAGGGGTGTCAAGAATAAATAAGGGGTGTGTGAATTTTTGTAAGGGGGTCAAGAATAAGAGGTGTTTACGTTGGGAGTTTAGATATTGGTTAAAAGTAGCCAGAAATAGCAATTCGTTTATATCTATCGGTTTCGTGCTGATTTCTATAAGTATAATGTCTTGGTTCTTGTGATACTATTTCGACTTTGTCATTAAATGTATAAGAATACTTGAAATAATCATAGTTAGTAGCTAAGAAGGCATTAACGAGGAAATCTTCTCCGTTATTAGGACATTTTTCAAGTATAGTTCTTAAGATGTACATGAAATTAGCCATGTTTTGCTTAAGTGCATCACGGTAAAAAGTAGGAACTTTATCGGGATGTTTGCTGTAATTGTTTTTGGTAAACTCCCATATAAGTTTTGACTGCCATGACATAGGATATATACCTGTACATTTTTCTGTTTCAATGATATCTTCTATGTCCACTATTTGTAAACGGTCACGTTTTGAAGAATTATCCCCACTAGGCATTGGTTGTAAATATCTTGAAGCATGTACAAAACCTAAAGAAATTGGACCGATGTGGTCAGCTGATGTTCCATCAAAGAACCTGCTTCCCATGAATTGGTTAGCCGCGTGAATATTACCATCACTCCAATATTCATATGCACGTCTATCTTTAGTGTAAGACTTTAAGTTTTCTTTTGAACGTCCTTTATCTTGGATAGCTCTACAACAACGATTATAAGTATGGAATCCATCATATCGATCTGGAAAATTTGACATTGCACCGGGACCCAAGCATTTTTTTATTTCATTTTCGACAAGCATATTCCAGTGCATCAATGATTTCCTCTTTAGTAGCGGTTGAAGCATTTAAATTAAGAGAACCTTTGGTAATTAAAAAAGAAGCAATAGCTGTTTCGAGTACTCCGTTGTTAATTAAATCATCCCATATATCACTAATATTCTCACAATCTGTATACTCTGAACTAAACTGCTTATTAAGTGATTTGAGAAAGTTTGTGTTCGGATAATGATAATATAATGACATCGATATAGTTGAATGAGAATCTGATTCAGACTTTCAAGAAAGAGTGAAAAAAATTATTAATGTTGAATTTAATCGTCCTGACTACAACAACTGGCACAGACATAATCGTCATATCGGTTATTCAAAGGCTGTATCTGAAGATGGAGAAGATAGATGTACATTTCAAGAACGAACAAGTCATATCCATGTGATATGGCTTTTATATTAATCGTATAAGGATTTAATTGTATATTAACATTAATTACAATAATATCGTTGTTTACATTTATAAAAAAGACTTGACATATTTCGTTTACAATGGTAAACTTATTTTAAACATATTAGTTTATATCTGTAAACGACAAGGAGGAAAGGAAAATGAGCACAATAGAACTTAATACTTCTATCACAGATGCTGAATGGGAAGTAATGCGTGTAGTTTGGGCAAATGATCTAGTAACTAGTAAAACAGTCATCTCTGTATTGAAAGAAAAAATGGACTGGACAGAATCCACTATCAAAACAATCTTAGGTCGATTAGTTGAAAAAGGCGTACTAAATACAGAGAAAGAAGGTAGAAAGTTTATTTACACTGCCAATATTGTAGAGAAAGAAGCCGTAAGGGATTTTGTAGAAGATATTTTTAACCGTATTTGCAAAAAGAAAGTTGGAAATGTAATAGGAAGCATCATTGAAGATCATGTCTTAAGCTTCGATGATATAGATCGACTAGAAAAAATATTAGAGATAAAAAAATCTTTCGCAGCAGAAGAAGTGGCTTGCAATTGTCCAGAAGGACAATGCGAGTGTCATTTATATCATCATTAACATAAGGAGGAATTTAAAATGAACAATAACAACAAACATTTATCCCACTGTCACCATAATCATGGCGACATGGATCATTCAAAACATGAGCACGTAAGCACGGAAGAACATGGAGACCATAAGAATCAACATCAAGAACATCATGCTGAGCATGATCACAGCGGGCACAGTGGACATGACCACAGTGGGCACCACGGAGGGCATGAACACCATCATCACGGTAACTTTAAGGAACTTTTCTTAAAATCATTGCCACTAGGAATCATTATTATGCTCTTATCCCCTATGGCTGGGTTTGACCTACCATTCCAGTTTACTTTTCCATATTCTGATATTGTAGTAGCTATTTTATCTACTATATTAATTATTTATGGTGGACGTCCATTCTATCAAGGCGCAGTTGACGAATTTAAACAAAAAGAACCTGGAATGATGGCTCTAGTTTCTTTAGGTATAAGTGTTTCATATTTATACAGTATTTATGCTGTTATCATTACCTACGTAACGGGTGGACACGTGATGGACTTTTTCTTTGAATTTGCTTCATTATTATTAATCATGTTATTAGGTCACTGGATTGAGATGAAAGCTATTGGAGAAGCAGGAGACGCACAAGCAGCATTGGCTAAGTTGGTACCAAAAGATGCTCACGTTGTGTTAGAAGATGATTCAATTGAAATACGTCCAGTTGCTGACTTACAGGTAGGCGATTTAATTCGTGTTCAAGCCGGAGAAAATGTGCCAGCAGATGGAACTATCGAGCGTGGCGAATCACGTGTAAATGAAGCTCTTTTGACTGGAGAATCAAAAGCAGTTAAAAAAGGCCCTGGCGATGAAGTAATCGGAGGCTCAACAAATGGAGAAGGGGTTCTTTATATTAAAGTGAATGAGACAGGTGATCAATCCTTTATCTCTCAAGTACAGACTTTAATTAGCCAAGCTCAAAACCAGCCTTCCAGGGCAGAAAATATTGCGCAAAAGGTTGCAGGGTGGCTCTTCTATATTGCTGTTATTGTCGCGCTAATTGCTTTTGTAGTGTGGATGATTATTGGAGATATCCCAACGGCAGTTATATTCACTATTACTACATTAGTTATTGCTTGTCCGCACGCATTGGGTCTGGCTATTCCATTGGTAACCGCCCGTAGCACAAGCTTAGGAGCCAGTCGTGGGTTACTAGTGAAAGACCGCCAAGCCTTAGAAATAGCTCAAGATGCAGATGTGATGATTTTAGATAAAACAGGTACTTTAACAACTGGTGAGTTTAAAGTATTAAACGTTGAACTTTTTAATAACAAATATAATAAAGAGGAAATCATTGCCTTATTGGCAGGTATTGAAGGAGGATCTAGCCACCCGATTGCTCAATCAATTATAAGGTTCGCCGAGCAGCAAGATATACGTCCAGCATCTTTTGATTCGATTGATGTGATTTCCGGTTCTGGAGTAGAGGGTAAAGCAGGTGGGCACCGTTACCAATTAATCAGTCAAAAAGCCTATGGACGTAATCTTGATATGGATATTCCAAAAGGAGCAACTCTTAGTGTCTTAGTAGAAAACGATGATGCCATTGGTGCTGTAGCTTTAGGGGACGAATTAAAACCAACGAGTAAAGAGTTAATTAAAGCTCTTAAAAAGAACAATATTCAACCAATTATGGCAACAGGTGATAATGAAAAAGCGGCTCAAGGCACGGCAGAAGTTTTAGGGATTGAGTATAGATCAAATCAATCTCCACAAGACAAATATGAGTTAGTTAAAACACTTAAAGATGAAGGAAAGAAAGTTATCATGGTAGGTGATGGTGTAAATGATGCTCCTTCTCTTGCCTTGGCAGATGTTGGTATAGCTGTAGGTGCTGGAACTCAAGTTGCATTGGATTCAGCTGATGTCATATTGACTCAATCCGATCCAGGAGATATTGAATCATTCATTGAATTAGCACACAAAACAACTCGTAAAATGAAACAAAACCTATTTTGGGGAGCTGGTTATAACTTTATAGCTATCCCTCTAGCTGCAGGAATTTTGGCTCCTATTGGTATCACATTAAGCCCTGCATTAGGAGGAATCCTAATGTCTGTGTCAACAGTCATCGTCGCCATTAATGCTATGTTATTAAGTTTAGATCCAAAAAATAAGGGTTAACAAATTGAATGATTGAAACTCATTAAAGTATCAAGATACAATAGTTTTACAGGAAAAAAAGAGATGTAAGTACTGGCTCTTTGTAAAATCGTGTTGGCAGAAGTAGTCGATTGATTTAGATCGAGAAGTAGTATTAGTTGCTTTTGAAGATGATGAAATTATAGGTGCAATTTGGGAGAGATTGCTTGATGCAGATAAAAGAGGCTGAAAAACTAAGAGTACAGAAAGAACATGTACCAATAAACTGGACACAGAAATGTGAAAAAGTTTGGAGGTACATGTTCTCATTGAGAGGGTGAAGTTTTATTACATTAATGATTTATATAATTCAATTATTTCTTCTAAAGTAGCTTCTCTAGGGTTTCCAGGTGCACATACATCATTAAATGCATCTTGTGCTATTTTAGGTATATCTTCCATTTTAACACCTAATTCAGATATAGTTGCTGGTATTCCAACATCTTTAGATAATTTATCTACAGCTAAACAAGCTTCATTTCTAACATCTTCTAAGCTTAAAGTTTCCCAGTCTTTTACTCCAAGTACTCTAGCTATATCTCTATATTTTTCTCCAGTGAAGTCTTTGTTAAATTTCATAACTGTTGGTAATAATGAAGCACAAGCAACACCATGTGGAGTGTCATACCATGCACTTAAAGGATGTGCCATAGCATGTACTAGTCCTAATCCTACATTTGAGAATCCCATACCAGCTATATATTGAGCTAATGCCATATCTTCTCTACATTTTTCGCAACCTTTAACTGAGTCTCTTAATGATCTTCCAACTATTTCTATAGCTTTAATATGCATCATATCTGTCATTTCCCATGCACCTTTAGTTATATATCCTTCTATAGCATGAGTCATTGCATCCATACCAGTTGCTGCAGCTAGTGATGCTGGCATTTTAGCCATCATATCACTGTCAACAAATGCTACTATAGGTATGTCATGTAGGTCAACACAAACGAATTTTCTATTTTTATTTTCATCAGTAATTACATAGTTAATTGTAACTTCAGCTGCAGTACCTGAAGTAGTTGGAACTGCAAATATTGGTAAACAAGGTTTCTTAGTATCTGCAACACCTTCAAGTGATAACACATCTTCAAATTCAGGGTTAGTTATTATTATAGCAATAGCTTTTGCTGTATCCATAGGTGATCCACCACCTACAGTAATTATACAATCTGCTTTACAATTTTTAACGAATTCTACACCGTCTTTAACATTTTTAACTGTAGGATTTGGAACTATTTTTCCAAATACTTCATAATCTATCCCAGCTGCATCTAATAAAGTAGTAACTTTTCCAGCAAGACCTAATTCAACTAGGTCATCACTTGTAATTACAGCAGCTTTTTTAAAACCACGGTTTTTAAATTCTGGAACTATTGCTTCTATTGCACCTTTACCAAAATATGATGTTTCATTTAAAATCATTCTTTTCATTTAAATCATCCTTTCTAAGTTAAATATACTGTATATTAATAATATAAGGTTAAAAGATATAGTTTCAAAATAATTTAACTAAAAAAAGTACTTAGATATTTTACTACTTATTTAATAAATTGCTATTAACAACGATATTACTACAATTGTAAATGTCCTAGTTTATTAACTAAAAAAGTAGAGTTGCCTCTACTTAAATTCTATACTTCCATCTAATGATTTAATTCTTGCTAATGATTCTAGTCTTAATCCTTCAGATATTATTCTTTCTGCTCCTACTTGGAATGATTTTTCTATTACTATTCCAACTCCAACAATATTAGCTTTTGCTTGTCTTAGTAAGTCTATAAGTCCTAGTGCTGCAGCTCCATTTGCAAGAAAATCATCAAGTATTAATATGTTTTCATTTTCAGATATATATTTTTTAGCTATCATTATATCGTATTCTCTGCCTTTAGTATACGAATATACTTTAGACTTATATACTTCATTATCTAAATTTTTTGATTCTGTTTTTTTAGCAAATACAACTGGAACATTTCCAAAGTGTTGTGAAACAATACTTGCAATTGCAATACCAGATGCTTCAACAGTAACTATTTTATCTACTATAACATTTGAAAATCTATTTTTAAATTCTACTCCTATTTCATTCATAAAATCTATATCTATTTGATGATTTAAAAACGAATCAACTTTTAATATATTATTTTCTCTTAATGTACCTTCTTTTAATATTTTATCTTTTAATTTTTGCATAGCATCTCCTTTTATAATAAAGTTATATTATATTTTAAATAATCTTAATATAATATACTAATTGTTATTTGATTATATATTTATTTATATACATAATATATTTAATTAGATAGAGTGACATCGTGATCTCCTTGTAGCTTGACTACGTAGTTTAAGAGTGATGCCTCTTCTGATAAAGTGTTTACGAATTAGTTGGATGTTGACACATCAGTGTACTTCGCATGTAGAACAAGGTTGTTACTTTTATCAGCATTTGAGGGTTTCTATCTAAAATATTTTGTAGTAGGTGGTTTTTATGTTTTATTTAGGTATTGATATCGCAAAAAATACCCATGTTGCATCACTTATTGATGGTGATGGAAAGACAATTTTTAAATCTCATTCATTTTCTAATTCAATTGATGGAATTGATTCTTTAATCGATAAATTAAAAGATCTTCCAACTAAAGAAGTTCTATTAGGTTTGGAATCTACAGGTCATTACTGGATTTCTGTTTATTCTTACCTAGTTGAAAAAGAATATGACATTATCGTAATTAATCCAATTCAAACAGATGGTTGGAGAAAAGCAACTGAAATAAGAAAACGTTAAACTAATACTATCGATTCTTTACTAATAGCTGATTTTATACGTTATGGTAATTATGAGTCTACTTATCTTTCTGATGAAAAATATTTAAATCTTCGTAATATGACTAGATTTAGATATTATCTCATAGAAGAATCATCTAATTTAAAAAGAAAGATTATTTCTAATTTAGATCAAGTATTTCCAGAATAATCATCTTGTTTTAGTGATGTATTTGGACAAACTTCTAAAGAAATTCTTTTAAATTTTAATACTGCTGAAGATTTTAGAAAACTTAAATCAGCTGATATTAGAAAGATTCTTAAAAATATTACTTTAAAAAAATCTGCAAAAACTAAAATTGATAATTTAAAAGAAATATCTAAAAATTATTTTGGAATTAACTTTGCTCTTGATTCTTATTCTATTCAAATTAAATGTTTAATTGAACAAATCAAAGTTATTGATAACCAAATAGGATTACTTGAATCTAAAATTGAAAATATTATTAATGAATTAAACACACCTATTCTTACTATACCAGGTATAGGCCCTGTAACAGGAGCTACAATCCTTGCTGAATTAGGTGATATCAATAGATTTTCAAGCGATAAAAAAATTGTTGCTTATGCTGGTCTTGATTCTACAATAAGTCAATCTGGTAACTCATATGGACTTAATGGACATTTAAGTAAACGTGGCTATTCCCACCTAAGAAAAGCTTTGTTCCAAGCTGCATTTATAGCTTCATATAATGATAATATTTTCAAAGAGTTTTACGATAAAAAACGTAAAGAAGGAAAACATCACCTTGTTGCTCTTAATGCCGTTGCTCGTAAAATGTGCCATGTAATTTATCGTATTTTAAAATACAATGAATCATTTGTAGATCAAAGATAAAAATTTTAAAAAATACCATATTTTTAGGTCATTTTGTTGTGCCTAAATTTAAGATTAAAATATATATTTTTATTTTTAAATTTAGACTTGACTTTTAATAGTTAGTCTTAAGTTAGTTTTGTATATGATATCATTTTTTTATTAAAATTTCTACAGTTTTTAAAAAATATATATACTAAACATTGCAAATGTAGTAAAGTAAATGTATAATATATAAAAGTGAAAAAAAATTAGAAAGTTGTGGTGAAAAATGGGATACTTTAGTGACAATACCTTCAATCAGTCAAAAAGGTCTGTAAGTATAGTTACAAAATTAATTGATGAAGTAGGAGATAAGACCATACATACAACACATAGATTTGCTTTTATAGTTTCTGGATCAGGGAAAGTAAAGTTAAATGAAATTGAATATATTATTAAGGAGAATAGTTTAATAAGTATTAGTCCTTGGAGTACTACAGAAATTACTGAAGTAAGTAAGCCTATGAATGTATTAATTTTTTCGTATAATAAATCATATATTTCAAGAATAGTAAATCATATTAGACCAGAATACATAGATATATTTAATAATATAGAGAAGATGGGTGAAATAGATTTAGATGGTAGAGAAGGTACAAAAATAAAGAAGATACTTCTTGAAATTAGAAATGAAATAGGTGATGATAATATTTTAGAATGTGTTGATAATTTTATTGCTGAAGCATATTCTGAAATTTTTATTATTTCAAAATTTTTAGAATTTTTTGTAGTAATTTCTCGTAATAATAAGAAAAATAAAGTTGAGGATAATAATTATTCTGAAGCTCAACTTTTAATTAAATACATACATGCTCATTCAAATGAAAAACTTACTATTAATAAACTTGCACTAACATTCTTTATGAGTGAATCTACAGTTAGAAGGTATATAGAAGAATTTACTGATTTAACTTTTAATGAATTACTGTATAAAATAAGGTTATCTAAAACTGAAGATTTACTACTATATACTAATTTGAGTTTAGATGAAATAGCTAACTTATCAGGATTTGTAGATGGTTCTCATATTACAAAAATATGGAATATGAAGAAAAATATGACGCCTACAGCATATAGAAATTCGTATAAAGAATCTTTTAAAGCAATAAGTGAAGAAGATAGAAAAGTTGTATTTGAACTAATAAACTATATTGATAAAGAATATATGCAAGATTTAAAAATAGAAACTATAGCTAAGAAATTTGAAATTAGTGAAATAAAAATAAATAAATTATTACTTTCATATGTAGATAGAAACTTTAGTACATATTTAAACCATATAAGAATAAATAAAGCTTGTGAGTTATTAATTAATACTGATACTCCAATTATAGATATATGTTTTGAAGTTGGATATAACAATATTAAGTCTTTTAACAATAACTTTAAAAAGAATAAAAATATGACACCAACATGCTTTAGAGAATATCAAAAAAAATAGTTTGAAAAATTGACAATATCTATCATCTAAAGTATAATGAAAATTAGGAGAAAATATGGATAAAATAGAAAAAACTTTAAAAGAATTAGAAGAAAAAATAGAAAAATTAGAAAAAGAAAATTTAGAAATAAGTAAGTCTTTAGATGATTTAGATTTTGAAAATGATACAGATTTAGAAATACAAGATATAATGAAAGAATATTTAATGCTAGATTTTATAGGAGAAGAATAATGGAAAAAATTAAAGGTATTAATCCAGTAATAGAAGTTTTAAAAAGTCAAACTACTATTGAAAAATTAGAGGTATATAAAGGGATTAATAAATCTCATATTAAACAAGTACTAGAACTTGCAAGTAAAAGAAATTTAAAGATATTTTATACTGATAAAAGAGATGATAACTCTCAAGGTGTAGTTGCATATATTTCAGAATATGATTACTATGTAGACTTTGTTGCATTTTTAGAAAAAGAATTAATGAAGGAAGAATCAACTATAGTTATACTTGATCAAATACAAGACCCTAGAAATTTTGGAGCAATAATTAGATCTTGTGAATGCTTTGGTGTAAGTGGAATAATTATGCAAGATAGAAATAATGTTAAAGTTACAGAAACGGTTGTTAAATCTTCAACTGGTGCTATAGAACATGTTGATATCGTTCAAGTCACTAATATTGCTGATACTATTGAAAAATTACAAAAATATGGATATTTTGTATATGGTGCAGAGGCAAATGGAGAAAAATTCTATTACGAAGAAAAATACCCTAAGAAAAAAGCATTAGTATTAGGTAGTGAAGGTAAGGGAATGAGAAAAAGAGTAAGAGAAACTTGTGATAGTATATTAAAGATACATTTAAAAGGAGAAATTAATTCATTAAATGTCTCAGTTGCAGCAGGTATATTATTATCTGAAATGAGTAAATAGGAGGAAAATATGGCAAGAGAGTATAATGCTAAAGAGATAGAACAAAAATGGCAAGAAAAATGGGAAAATGATAAGGTTTTTAAAACTAAAAATAAAGTAGAAGGTAAACAAAACTATTATACACTTGAAATGTTTGCTTATCCTTCAGGTAAGTTACATGCTGGACATTTAAGAAATTATACTATAGGGGATGCTATAGCTAGATACAAAAAGATGAAAGGATTTAATGTTTTACATCCATTTGGATGGGATTCTTTTGGATTACCAGCAGAAAATGCAGCTATAGATAATGGTGCAAATCCTGCAGTTTGGACAGCTCAAAATATTGAAAATATGAAAAGACAATTAAAATTAATGGGACTTTCATATGACTGGGATAGAGAACTTGCAACTTATAAAAAAGAATACTATAAATTTAACCAAAAATTCTTTATAGAAATGTATAAAAAAGGTTTAGTATATAAAAGAAAATCTTATGTTAACTGGTGTCCAGATTGTAATACTGTACTTGCTAATGAACAAGTAGAAGATGGTAAATGTTGGAGACATGGAAAAACATCAGTTATACAAAAAGAATTATCACAATGGTATTTTAAAATTACTGATTATGCTGATGAATTATTAACTGGACATGAAGAATTAAAAGGATACTGGCCAGATCAAGTATTAGCTATGCAAAAAAACTGGATAGGGAAATCTAGTGGAGCTGAGGTAATATTTACTTTAGAATATAATGGTAAAGAAATAGAAATACCTGTATTTACAACAAGAGTAGATACACTTTATGGTGTAACATATATTTCTATTGCCCCTGAATATCCATTGGTTTCAGAAGTAATTTTAAAAGAAAAACCAGAACTTAAATCTTTTGTAGATGAAATGATAAATGAGGATAAAATTTCTAGGGAATCACAAGATAAAGATAAAAATGGTATATTTACTGGATTTTATGTAAAACATCCTCTTACTAATGAAATGATACCTATGTATATTGCAAATTATGTATTAATGGACTATGGTACAGGTGCTGTTATGGCTGTTCCTGCTCATGATGATAGAGATTTTGCTTTTGCAAAGAAATATAACTTACCTGCAAAAGCTGTTATTAAAGCTAAAAATCCAGAAGATGATTTTGATGGAAATAAAGCATTCTTAGGTAAAGGAATATTAATAAATTCAGAAGAATTTAATGGTACACACAATATTGAAGCTAAGGATAAAATAGTTGAAAAATTAGAAAAAATTTCTAAAGGTAAATCAACTGTAAACTATAGATTACATGACTGGTTAATTAGTAGACAAAGATACTGGGGAACACCTATACCAGTTATATATGATGAAGAAGGAAATGTATACTTAGATGAAAACTTACCTGTAATTTTACCAACAGATATAGACTTTGGTGTTAAAGGTAACCCTATAGAAACTTCACCTACTTTCAAAGAGGTAATATTACCTAATGGTAAAAAAGGATATAGAGAAACAGATACTATGGATACTTTTGTTGATTCATCATGGTATTATTTAAGATATCTAGATCCTAAAAATGAAGAAATAGCCTTCTTAAAAGAAGATGCAGATAGCTTTACTCCTGTTGATCAATATATAGGTGGTATAGAACATGCTGTAATGCATTTACTATATGCAAGATTTTTCCATAAAGTATTTAGATATTTAGGATATGTATCTACTAATGAACCATTTAAGAGATTATTAACTCAAGGTATGGTATTAGATTACTCATATTATTCAAATAATGAAAGAAAGTACTTATTTAGAGAAGAAGTTGAAATAAAAGATGGTAAACCATATTCTATTAAAACAGGAGAAGAGTTAGTATCTAAATTAGAAAAAATGTCTAAGTCAAAAAATAATGGTGTAGATCCTGAAAAAATAATAAAAGAATTTGGAGCAGATGCTGCAAGAGTCTTCACTTTATTTGCTGCACCACCTGAAAAAGAATTAGAATGGAATGCAAATGGTGTAGTTGGAGCTTATAGATTTGTTAATAGAATATTCTTAATGGCACAAGAATGCTTAGATATTTTAAAAGCTGATTATTCAAAAATAGAATTAGATAAGAGAAATAAAGAAGATGAAAATCTTCAAAGAAAAACTCACCAAACTATTAAAAGAGTTACAGATAGTATGGAAGATAACTTTCACTTTAATACTGCAATAGCAGCTACTATGGAGCTTTTAAATGAATTAACTACATATAAGCAAAATGTATTAGATTTAGATAATAAATCAACTGAGTCAAATAAAGTATTTAAAGAAGCTATGATTTCCTTAATATTAATGATATCTCCTATAGCTCCTCATATATCTGAAGAAATATGGGAATTATGTGGAATGGAAGGATATATATTTGATTCAAATTGGCCAGAATATATAGAAGAGTTAACTAATGTTTCAGAAATTACTATGATGATACAAGTAAATGGAAAAATTAGAGGGGAATTCTTAACTAATATAAATGCAAGTAATGAAGAACTAATTGAAAAAGCATTATCTAATGAAAATGTAATTAGAAATATTGAAGGAAAAGAAGTTGTTAAAACTATAGTAGTACCTAAGAAATTAGTAAATATAGTTGTGAAGTGAGTTGAAACTGTTTGAAAACGTTTATAAATAATTTGAAATCTGAATTAATACTGTTTATAGTAGCTATAATCTGGGGTACTGGATTTATAGCTACTAAGGTAGCTGTAGATAATGGAATGCAAACATATAATATTATGTTTATAAGATTTTTAATATCAACAATTTTACTATACTTAATGTTAAAGTTTAGAAAAATAAAAGTAGATAAAAGTTCTTTTATTGCAGGTACAATTTTAGGAACTGTATTAGTTCTTGCATATTTAACACAAACTTTTGGACTATATTATACAACCCCTGCTAAAAATTCTCTTTTAACAGGATTAAGTGTAATTTTTGTTCCATATATGTCATATTTAATATTTAAAACTAAGGTTGATAAATATACTTTTATTGCATCTATACTTGCATTTATAGGAATGTATATGTTATCAGGTAACTTTTTAGAATCAGTTGATGGTTTTAATAAAGGAGATTTTTATACTATATTATGTGCAGTACTTTTTGCGCTACACATAGTTATAACTGGATATTATGTAAATAAAATTAATACTGTAGTCTTAGCTTATGTACAATTTTTAGTTGCAACTATTGAATCACTAATACTTGCTATCTATTATGGACATTTAACTAGCATATCTACTGTAGGATTACTTTCATCTATTTACATGGGTGTTTTTTGTACCTTTGTAGCCTATACGTTACAAATAATAGGACAAAAAAGATTAAGTTCATCTACGGTGGCAGTAATATTATCTTTAGAAGTTGTTTTTGCAACTATACTGTCTATATTTTTAGGATATGATAAATTTCATTTTATTATACTAGTAGGCTCTGTATTAGTTTTTTTAGGAATAATAACATCAGAAACAAAACTAGATTTTATATTTAAAAATAATAAAAGAAAATAGGAACTTTAATGTTCCTTTTTTTATATATATATTGTATAATATATGTATAAATTGAATTAAGGAAGAGTAATGGAAGAAAAAGAATTACAAAGTCTTAGAAGAAAAGCTAAAAAATTAAAACAACAATTAGAAAGATATGATGCATTTATGGAGATATTTGAATATGTTAGAAAAAATATATTCATATTAAATCCCATAATATTAGATGTAGAAACTACAGGTATTAGAAGAGAAGATGAAATATTACAATTAAGCATTATTGATTTAGGTAGTAATATAGTTTTTGATAAATATACTAAACCTAAGAAGGTTAATGAATGGGATGAAGCATTTAAAATACACAACATATCTAAGGAAATGGTAGAAAATAAGAAAAATATATCATATTATAAAAGAGATATAGAAAAAATATAAAAAAAACATAAGTTAATAATAGGGTATGAAGTTAATTCTGATATTGCATTTTTAAAGAGATCAGGAATAGAATTAAAATCTAATATAGTATTAGATATAGCCTATCTTTTTTCATTGTTATTTGAAAATGAAAATTTAATAGACAGAAAAATTAGACCAAGTTTATCAGAAGCAGCTAAATACTATAACTTTGATTTTAATGCACATGATGCACTTAGTGATTGTATAGCCACATTGCATTGTTTTAAAAGTATATTAGTAGAAAAAAGAGAAAAGCTAGTATTTAAATATGATAATGAAGCAATGAAGTTTCTAGAACAAGAAGAAAAAATAGAAGAGAAGGAATATAAGGAAGATAAATTAGTAAAACTTGCAAAAAAATATATAAAAATATTTGAAAGCATAGGTAATAAGATAGTATTAGATTTAGAGACTACAGGTATAAGAGAAAATGATGAAATTATTCAGTTAAGCATTATTGATTCTGATGGTAATAATTTATTAAATGAATATTTTAAACCTATAAACGTAACTGAATGGGAAGATGCATATAAGATACATAAGATAAGTAGAGAAATGTTATATGATAAGCCTAGTATAGAAGATTTTAGAGAAGAAATACAAAAAATATTAGATATGACAGACTATATGATAGGATATGGAATAGATTTTGACTATAAGTTATTAATTAGGCATGGATTTAATGTAGAACATATTAGAAAAGTTGATATATCAGACTATTTTAAATATTTATATAGAAAAATATTAAATGATCCAAAACTTAAGAGACCAAAATTAATAGAATGTTCAAGCTATTATGGGTTTAAAGAAGATGATTTTCATAATAGTCTTACTGATTGTTATGCTACATTGTTATCATATAAAGGTATATATAAAGACATGTTAGAAGAATTGAGTGATGTAGATGAAGGTAAAAATAATTAAAAAAGCTACACTAAGCAATAATGAAATATCATATTTTTTAGAATACTTAAATAATAAAAATATAGATATAGTTGAAGATATGTTAGATGCAGAAATATTAATAACTTTTGGAGGAGATGGTACCCTACTTTCAACTGTAGAATATTTGAGAGTTCATAATATTCCAGTTTTCTCTATTAATTATGGAAGTATAGGATATATGACTAAAATTAGCAATAAAGATGCTATTTCTTCTTTTGATAAGTTTTTAAAAGGTGAATATAGAATAGATCATAGAAAATTTTTAGAAGTTAATTTTAGGAATAAAACTTATTTTGCACTAAATGAAATAAGTATATTAAAATTTGCTATAAATTCTGAATTAATTAATGTTAAAGTAGAACAAAATAAACAACTTATAAATATATATAAAGCAGATGGTATTATTATTGCTAGTCCTACAGGATCTACTGCATATTCTTTATCAGCTGGTGGCCCTATTATTTCACCAGAGTTAGATGCAATTTGTATTACTCCACTTGCATCACAAAGTCTTACAGCTAGATCAATAATATTAGATGGAAATAAGGAGTTATCAATTTCTGCATATGGAAGAAGTGAATATGTTGGATTAAATATAGATGGTAATCTACATTTTAAACTTTATCCAGAAGAATATGTTGATGCAAAATTATCAAATGTTGGTATAGACTTAATTTATGTTGATGATTTAAATTACTATAATATATTAAAACAAAAACTACATTGGACTTAGGGGAGATTATGTTAAAGGAATTAAAGATTGAGAATTTAGCTATAATAGATGAAATAGATATAAATTTAGATAAGGGACTTACAGTATTAACAGGAGAAACAGGAGCTGGTAAGTCTATAATACTTGATGGGATTTCTTTAATTATTGGTGATAAGGCTAATAAAGAAATGATAGGTAAAAATAGTGATAAAGTAAGTATAGAAGCTATATTTGATTTAAATGTTGAACAACTGAATAAAATAAGTAAATTGGGCTATGAACTAGAAGATGAATTAATAGTTTCAAGAGAATTTGGGTCTGAAAATAAAGTAAAAATCAACAATAAAAGATTTACTTTATCTAATTTAAAAGAAATTAGTAGTAATATTTTAGATTTAGTAGGACAACATGATCATCAATATTTACTTAATTCAAATTACCACCTTTATCTTTTAGATAAATTTTTGGATAAGGAAAGTGTAGAAATAAAGAATAAAATAAAGGAATATATATCAAAAATAGATGAATTGAAAGAAGAAATAGAATCTATTAAAAAAGATAAATTAGAAGTTATAGAAAAAAGAAATCTATATGAATATATAATAGAAGAAATATTTAAATATAATTTGGAAATAGATGAAGATATAGAACTTGAAAACGAATATAACGAACTATTTAATTCTGGAATAATTATAGATAAATTAAATGAAGTATTAGAAATACTTGATTTTAGTAGTTTTAAAAAAGTTAAAAAAGATTTGGAAAAATTATGTGAATATTCAAATAAATATGAAGAACTAAGTGATAGATTTTCTAATGTATATGAAGAATTAAATGATATAGTAGATGAACTATCATCAGGTTTAACATTTACAAATAATGATCCATTTAGATTAGAAGAAGTAGATGTAAGACTAAAAGTAATAAAAAAATTAAAACTTAAATATGGTAGTAGTATTAAGGAAATACTAGAATATGGTGAAAGTATTAAGAATAAGCTTGAATTAATTGAAACTTCAGATGAAACTTTAAAGGAAAAAGAAGAAGAACTTGAATATAATCTTAAGGAATACAAAAAATTAAGTTCAAGATTAACTAAGTTAAGAAAAGATACATCTAAAACTCTTAAATTAAATGTAATGAATGAATTAAAGGAATTAAATATGCCTTCAGTTATATTTGATATTGAGTTTAATGAATTAGAAAGAATAAATCCTAATGGTAATGATGGTGTTAAGTTTTTAATATCTACAAATAAGGGTGAAAAGCTAAAAGAATTATCAAAAATAGCTTCTGGAGGAGAAATATCAAGAATAATGTTAGCTTTAAAGATAGTCTTTTCTGAAGTAGATAATATTTCATGTTTAATTTTTGATGAAATTGATACGGGTATTTCTGGTGAAACTGTTATAAAAATAGCTGGTAAACTTAAAGAATTATCAAGTAGAGTCCAAATTATATGTGTGACTCATTCACCACAGATAGCAGCTAAGGCTGATTCACAATTCTTAATATATAAAGAAAGTGATAAAAATAAAACTAATACAAAAATTAAAAAATTAAATAAGGAAGAAAGAATCAGAGAAATAGCTAGAATATTATCAGGGGATAATATAACTAAAGCTAGTCTTGAAATAGCTAAAGAAATGATGGAATAGAGGTGAATATGGTAGAAGTAAATATGTTTTTAGATTATTTAAAATTTGAAAAGGGTAATGCAGATAAAACTATAGAAAGCTATAAAAATGATCTATATACTTTTTTTAATAAAGTAAATAAAAAGGTAGATGAAATAACTAGTGAAGATATATACGAATATATAGAAAAACTTAAAGAAAAATATGTATATAATTCAGTAATTAGAAAAATAAGTTGCATTAAATCTTTTTTTAAATTTTGCTACATGGAAAAAATAATAAAAAATGATCCTGCAAATAAAATACATAATCTAAAAAAAGAAAAAAGACTACCACAAGCTCTAACTATTGAAGAAATTAAAGCTATAATAGAAAGTTTTAATCATGATCCTATTGAAAGAAGGAATCAATTAATCGTAAAATTTCTTGTAGCTACTGGTGCAAGAATTTCTGAGGTTATAAACTTAGAGATAAAGGATATAGAAAATTCGGATTTTGAATTTGCAAGACTATATGGTAAAGGAAGTAAGTATAGATTTGTTCCTATATATCTTGAATTAGAGGAAGAAATAAAAAAATATATAAAAGAAATAAGACCAAAAATCAAGGGAAGTGAAGGAAGTTATCTACTATTTCCTGGAATAAGAAGAGAAAATTTTTGGAAAGTATTAAATAAACATGCTCAAAATCTTGGAATAGATAAAAAAATACATCCACATTTATTTAGACATTCTGCAGCAACTATGATGATAGAAAATGGTGCTGATATTAGAATAGTTCAAGAATTACTTGGTCATGCTAGTATAACTACAACTGAGGTATATACTCATGTAGAAAAATCTAAGCTAAAAGAAATATATAAAAGAGTGAAAATTGGAGAGGAAGATGAATAAAGAAATAGTAAAAAAATATAGTGTGGAATTAATAGTTTTAACTATATTTATAGCTTTAGGAATAATATATAAATTTGATTTTTTGGGTAAAAAGACTTTAAGCATTTTAGCAGTATTTACATTAAGCTATATCTTTTTAAATGCATATATTATTAAAAATATATATAAATCATCATTTACAAGATTAATGATAAATATTATGTTTACTGTAGACATATTAATACTATTTATGGGTACTATAAATTTATCATATTTTCTTTTCTATAATCTTGTATACATATTATTCTTAGCTGTAACTTTTAAAACAGAAGGGATAGTTGGTGTTAGGAGAGGAGGTATTCTTTACATACTATATGGAATATTTAAGTTGATATTTATGTATTTTTTAGCGGCTTAACATTGAATAGATTTCGTATTTATGTTAGAATTCAATTATGATACTTGAAAATGAAATATTAAAGAAAATTGAAAAAGTAAAAGATAAGATAATTAATGCTAGAGTTGAGAAAAATAGATATTTGGGAGAATACAGAGAAAGGGTAATAACAGCATTAACAAAACAAGAATTAGAAGAAAAATTTGTATATCCTGAAGTAATGAAGGCATTAAAGAAAAAAATAGCTTCAAAAATGATAGTCTCTAGAGATGTAGATTTATCTAAATTAAAAAAATATATAACTCTTGCAAAACAGATGAAAATTCCATGTAAAATGGTTGATGGATTAAGTTATACAGGAGAAGTAGGGCTAGTTGTAATTTCTGATGATGAAGTTAAAAATAAATTAGATGATCCTGTTGTATTAAGTTTTAAAGAGAGAATAATAAATGCAGGGCTAGATGTAGTATATTATCAAGCTATGGGTAAAAAGATATCAAAAAAATATTATGAAATAATTAAGGAAAAATTACCTGAATTAGTTGAATTCTATGAACCTATGGGATTCTTTGATAAAATTACAGGTACTATATGTCCTATAACACAAAAATTAGAAGATTAATGGAGGAAAAATGGTAGAAGGATTCAGAATAGAAGGTAAAAGACCTTTAAATGGAGTAATAGAAGTTAGTGGAGCTAAAAATGCAGCACTTCCAATAATAATAGCAACATTAATAGAAAAGGGAGAACATATATTAAGAAATGTCCCTGATTTAAGAGATATTAGAATACTATTTCACCTATTAGAAGATTTTGGTATGAAAGTAGAAAAATTAGATAATAATAGTTATAAAATAATAAATAATGGATTCAAAAGAAATGAAGCAAGTTATGAGATAGTTAAACAAATGAGAGCTTCATTCTTAGTAATGGGGCCTATGGTTGCAAATCTTCAAGAATCTATCGTTTCACTTCCAGGTGGATGTGCTATAGGTAGTAGACCAGTAGATATACATTTAAAAGGTTTTGAGGCACTAGGAGCAGAAATAACTCAAATTAGAGGATATGTACATGTTGTAGCTGAAAACTTAAAAGGTGCAGATATTGCATTAACTTTCCCTTCAGTAGGTGCAACTCAAAACTTATTAATGGCTGCTGTTAAAATACCAGGAACAACTAGAATAATTAATGCAGCAAAAGAACCTGAAATTGTAGACTTAGGTAACTATTTAATTAAAATGGGTGCAAAAATTGAAGGTTTAGGAACTAATACTATAACTATAGAAGGTGTAGAGAAATTAAATGCTGTTGAGTACTCAATTATGCCTGATAGAATAGAAGCAGGAACTTATGTTATAGCATCTATAGTAACAGATGGAGATTTAAAAATAAAAAATGCTAATATAGAAGATTTAGGTGTTTTTAAACATCAACTTGAAGACATGGGAGTAAAATTTGAAAGAGAAGGAGATATATTAACTGTTAAAGGTAAAGTTAAAGATTTAAAACCTGCAAGAATAGTTACTATGCCTCATCCTGGATTCCCTACTGACATGCAAGCACAAATGATGTTACTATTATCATTAATAAAAGGTCATAGTGAAGTAGAAGAAACAGTATTTGAAAATAGATTTATGCATGTACCAGAATTAAATAGAATGGGTGCAGATATAACTATCAGACATGGTATAGCTAATGTTGAAGGAGTAGAAACTCTATATGGAACTAATGTTATGGCATCTGATTTAAGAGCTGGAGCTGCTTTAGTTGTTGCAGGTTTAGTAGCAGATGGAGATACTACTTTAAGTAGAATATATCATATAGATAGAGGGTATGATAAATTAGAAGAAAAACTTAATAAAGTTGGAGCTAAGATTGAAAGAATTAAATTAGAAATATAAAAAAATTAAATTAAATAAAGGAATTATTTCTATTTTTAGAAATAGTTTCTTTTTATTATTTAAATATTTTCTAAGATAATACATATTATTAACCTAAATTAAACGTGTAATAAATTAACTTGACATAAAAATAATTAAATTCTAGTATTAATTAGTGAATTTTAAAACAAAAGAGAGTGAGGTATTAATTATGAAAAAAAATATGCTTTATGTCTATTAATAACATCTCTTTTTTCATATACAAACATAACAGTAGATGGAAAAACAAATGTATATGTAGAAAAGAGTAATAATGGTGTAGATATCATAAATATTTCAACTCCAAGTCCTAAAGGTGTAAGTCATTCAACCTTTAAAGAATTTAATGTAAGTGAAAAAGGTGCTGTAATAAATAATGCAAAAAATATTGCAAGAAGTAGAATAGCTGGATTAATAAATGGAAATAATAATATAAAAGACACAAGAGCAAAACTTGCCCTTCTAGATGTAACAGGATTAGAAGAAACTAAACTAAAAGGAATACTTGAAGCATTAAGTAAAGATAAATTAGATGTAATACTTTCATTAATTATGATTAAAGATGTTGTATATGAGTTTAATGGAGGTCAAAATGTTAAGTAATCTATTGAAATTGTCAAAAAAAATTAATCTAATATTACCGTATATATTTGCATTTGTTTTAAGGGGGATATTATCATCAAGGGAATATTTTATAGTTTTAGGTTTAATTTATCTTTGGGTTAGATATAAAAATGTTGTGAATAGAGAAGTTAGATTGAAAACAATAATATTTATAATGTTGAATTTTTTAATTTCTATAATTGTTTTAGCTATTTTTGGAGACTTTTGGATTATTGTTTCAATTATTTTGTCTTTTGCTTTTTCATATTTTCTAGAAGAAGGAATATTGATTTTAATTTACCCTTTTTTATTTTTTATGGTTAACGCTTTTTGGATTATTTTTACTATTTTTTTCTTGCCTCTATCTGATAATTTAAAGGTGATATTATGAAACATACAATATATTTAAAAATAATACTTATTAGCACATTTATCCTAAAGCCAATATTAATCAAGAATTTTAGATATGTAAAAAGTAAAGGAATGTTTTCAATGCCATATTATGAGGTAGAATTATATTCATATGTTAAAATGTTATCGATATATTTTCTAATTTTAATACCATTTATTTTCTTTTTTAGTATTTTAATAAAGAAGGTAAAAAAAGAGAATTTAGAAATAATAGGATTAATTTTAAATATCATAATAATAGTTTTAATAATACTATCTATAGTTATTAGGTTGAGAAACAATTTATGAAAAAACTACTAATAATACTAATACCATATATTGTTTATTCTACAGAAATAGATAAGATAATATATAATGGAGTAGAAGATAGTTTGGCTATTAGTTTAAATAGTGATTTAAAAAGTGGAGAAGAACTAGATGTGTCAAAAATAGATATACTAGTATCTAACTTCAAATATGCTAAAAGTAATAATATAGATGTTAGTATAGAACCATCTATAGAAGAAAATAAGTCAAATATAATAATAACAAATAAGAAAACTAATCCATTTAAATTATCACTAGGTTTTGATAATTATGGAGAAAATAATGAAGTTGGTAAATATAGATACAATATAAGTGCAGGAGTTGAAGGATTAATATTAAATGAAAAACTAGATATATCATATATTTTTGTAAGACCTATACTACCAAATAGAAAAGCAGTTAAGAGTGTAGATGAATTACTTCCTGGAGAAGAGTTAGAAGAAGTATCTGATAAAAGAAGGTCTAGAAGAAATGAGAATTTAGATATTAATTTATCATTTCCAATAAAGAATAATAAGATATATCTAAAATATAGTAATACAAGATATTTAAGAAGTATAATTACAGATAATGAGAATATATATGATATATCGGGACTAAGTAATAGATATGAAATAAAGGTTGATAGAAAGATAAATAAAACTATTGATTTAATAAGTTCATATTCATATATAGATAGAAGATCATATGTAGAAGATGTATTAAGTAGAAGAGATAGT
>NZ_LOHX01000288.1 GCF_001559775.1 Streptobacillus felis
ATTATTAGCTAAGAATCCTTCGATTTTTAGTTTTTCTTGATAACTAAGGTGTTTACCTTTTTTTAAATTTATGTTATTATTGTTCATATAGATGTGTTCCTTTACTTTAATTTATTTTTTGTTTGTATTTTAAAGGTATCACATCTATATTTTTATTTCAAGTTTTTTTGGACATTTCTAATTTCTACTTACAAAAAATTTTTTTCAGAATAAAAAAAGTTGACAAATACAGCATCTTATGATAGAATTAGAAAGCTGATAAAGAATCAGTATCTGTATTACCAATACAAATTTTTATATTGGGAGGAATAAAAATGAGAGTACAAGTTATTTTAGAATGCACTGAAACAAAGTTAAGACACTATGTTACAACTAAAAACAAAAAAACTCATCCAGAAAGAATTGAGTTAAGAAAATACAATCCAGTGTTAAAAAGATATTCTCTTTATAGAGAAGTTAAATAATTAATTAAAATAGGCCAGTAGTTCAATGGTAGAGCGTCGGTCTCCAAAACCGAATGTTGTAGGTTCGAGTCCTATCTGGCCTGCCATTTTAAGAATATGGAGTTAATATATGAAAAAAGAGAAAATGAATTTATTTAATCAAATAATAGCTGAGTATAAACAAGTACAATGGCCAACTAAGGCTGAGGTGTTTCAAGTTACTATAGTAGTATTGTTAATAACTTTATTTATTTCTTTGATGATATTAATATTTGATTTTGGCTTTACAACATTTATGGATAGATTTTCAAGTATTGTAAAATCACTATTTAGTTAGGGGGCTGAAGGCTAATGATAATAGAAAATAAAGAATGTGTTAAAAAATGGTATATAATTCATACTTATTCAGGATACGAAAAAAAAGTAAAAACTGATTTAGAAAAAAGAATTATGTCAGAAAATTTAAATGATAAAGTTTTTAGAATATTAGTACCTGAAGAAAAAGTTTTTGAAGAAAAAAAAGGTAAAATGATACCAGTATTCAGAAAAATATTTCCAAGCTACGTATTAATAGAAATGTTAGCTACAAGAGAAGCAACTGAAGATTCAGTTAGTTATAGAGTAGATAGTAAAGCGTGGTATATTATTCGTAATACTAATGGTGTTACAGGATTTGTTGGTGTTGGGTCGGATCCATTACCAATGGATGAAAAAGAAGTAGAAGATATATTTAATAAAATGAGCAATGATGACTTACAAGAGAAGGTTGATTATGAAATAGGTGACTATGTTAAAACAACTGATGGTGTTGAAGGAACTGTTGAACATATAGATTATATCGCAAAACAAGTTAAAATAGTAATACAGGTAGGTAGTAGACCTACAACATTAACTTTAGGACTAAATGAAGTTACTAAATTTTAGAATTATATAGTAATAAGAGTGGGAGATTAATATTCAGTTACCACAAAGGAGGAAAATAGAAAATGGCTAAAAACAATAAAGAAGTCGTGGATAAAGTAAAATTACAATTAAGCGCTGGTAAAGCAAATCCTGCACCACCAGTAGGGTCAGCATTAGGACCAAAAGGAATTAACATTCCTGAATTCTGTAAACAATTTAATGCACAAACACAAGATAAACCTGGATTCATTATTCCAGTAGAAATTTCAATTTATGCAGATAGAAGCTTTAGCTTTGTGTTAAAAACACCACCTGCATCAGATTTATTAAAGAAAGCTGCTAAAATAGAAAGAGGAGCACAAAACTCTGTAAAAGAAGTAGCTGGAAAAATTACAAAAGCTCAATTACAAGAAATAGCTGAAACTAAAATGCCAGATTTAAACGCTGGATCTGTTGAAGCAGCTATGAACATTATTGCTGGAACAGCAAGAAGTATGGGAATTAAAATACAAGATTAATAATATGAAATTAAGTGGGAGATAAAAATTTCAATTACCACAAAGGAGGAAAAAAATAATGTCAAAAAAAGGGAAAAGATATAATGAAATTTCTCAAAAAGTAGATAAATTAAAAATCTACACACTAGAAGAAGCTTTAGAATTAGTATTTGATACAAAGAGTGCTAAATTTGTAGAAACAGTTGAATTAGCAATTAGATTAGGAGTAGATCCAAGACATGCGGATCAACAAGTTAGAGGTACAGTAATTTTACCTCATGGAACTGGTAAAACAGTTAGAATATTAGCTATTACATCAGGAGAAAACATTGATAAAGCATTAGCTGCAGGAGCAGATTTTGCTGGAGATGATGAATACATTAATAAAATTTCTGCAGGATGGATGGATTTCGATTTAGTTATCGCAACTCCAGACATGATGCCTAAATTAGGAAAATTAGGAAGAATTTTAGGGACTAAAGGATTAATGCCTAACCCTAAATCAGGAACAGTTACAACTAATGTTGCTCAAACAGTTGAAGAATTCAAAAAAGGTAAAGTTGCATTTAAAGTTGATAAATTAGGATCAATTCACTTACCAATAGGAAAAGTAAACTTTGAAAAAGAACAAATAGTTGAAAACTTTAAAGTTGCATTAGGACAAATTATTAAATTAAAACCTGCAACATCTAAAGGACAATATTTAAGAACAGTTGCTATCTCATTAACTATGGGACCTGGAATCAAAATTGATCCGTTATTAGCTGCTGGATTCTCAAGCAAATAAATAGATTATAAATAAAGAAGACTTAGGTCTTCTTTTTTTGTAAAAAAAACCTATAAACAAATGTTTATAGGTTAATATTAATTTTTTTCAAATATGTATTCTTTACTATCACTATATTCTAATTCTATATTATATTTATTGAAATGTTCATTAATGATAGTGTATATTAATGGATCTATACTTGTAGTAATTCTGCTACCATCGATATTTTTAATTTGTAAACAACTTGCACCGCAAGCATCTTTTAGTGATAATTTATATCCGTATTCAAATAATTTTTGATTAACTTCTATTATATGATCAAATATTATAGCCATTATTTTGTACCAAAAATTCTATCTCCAGCATCACCTAATCCTGGATAAATATATTTGTGTTCGTTTAGACCTTTATCTATTGAAGCTATATATAAATCAACATCGTCATGTTTATCTTTTATTGCATGTATACCTTCAGGGGCTGCTATTATTGATAATACAGATATATTTTTAACTCCTATAGATTTTAAATAATCTATAGTATAAATTATTGAACCTCCTGTAGCAAGCATTGGATCTACAATTAATACTTTACTTTCAACAACATTAGAAGGCATTTTTGCATAATAATACACAGGTTCAAATGTTTCTTCGTTTCTATATACACCTAAATGTCCAACTTTTGCATTTGGTATATGAGCAAGTAATGCATCAACCATTCCTAATCCAGCTCTTAAAATTGGTACTATAGTAACAGGCTCATCTAATACTTGAGTTGTTGTTTCTTGAATAGGTGTTGTTACAGTTACATTTTTTAATTTTAAATCTTTTGTAGCTTCGTATACCATAAGTGAAGCTATTTCATTTAAACTTTCTCTAAATAATTTAGTATCTGTTTCCACGTTTCTTAATATTGATAATTTGTGGCTTATTAGTGGATGTTTGTATTCAAATATTGCCATAATATTCCTCCTATATTGTAATTATTTTAAAAAAACAGAATTACTAAAAGAGTAATTCTGTATTATATTATAAATTGTATTTTTTCTTAAATTTATCAACTCTTCCAGTTTCATCAACAAATTTAGACTTCCCAGTATAGAATGGGTGAGAAGTAGAACTTATTGCAACTTTAACAACTGGATACTCTTGTCCTTCAAATTCAACAGTTTCTTTAGTAGCTTTAGTAGATTTACCTAAAAATCTTTCACCATTACTTGTATCTTCAAAAACTACTAATCTGTATTCTGGATGTATACCTTTTTTCATGTTACGGACTCCTTTCATAATACTTATGTAATTTATGAATATATTTTAACACTAATTTTTGTGTATAAATATACAAATGAGTAGATTAAGCGTTTAAAGCTTGAACTTTAGTAGCTAATCTTGATTTAGTTCTTGATGCAGTATTTTTTTTCATTACTCCTTTTGATACTGCTTTATCAAGTTCTTTATAAGCTACAGATAATGCTGCCTTAGCATCATCAATATTTTTAGAATCTACTGCTGCTAAAACTTTTTTAACAAAAGTTTTTACTCTACTTTTGATTGCTTGGTTTCTTAATCTATTTCTTTCACCAATAACGATTCTTTTTTTAGATGATTTAGTATGTGCCATTCTGTTTTCCTCCTTTATACACAATTTAACAAGTTATTTTAACATTTTTACAGCATAAAATCAAGTCTTTTTTTATTCTTTTTTATTTGTTATAATTTTAATAGGTGAAAATATGATTGAAAATATATATAAAGAGCTATATTCAAAGTATAGTTTTGAAGAAAGAATAAACCAAATTGAAATGTCAAAAATTATTGAAGAGGGTATTAATACTAATACTCCTGTTTTGCTTGAAGCAGAAACAGGTTCTGGGAAAACCTTAGGTTATTTAATACCATCAATAAATTATGCCTTAAAAGAAGCTAAAAATATTGTTATTTCAACTAATACTTTAAATTTACAAGATCAGATACTAAATAAGGAATTACCATTACTTAAAGAAATTTTTGGTGAAAGTATAAAGTACATTTTAATAAAAGGAAGAAACAACTATGTTTGTAAAAGAAAATTAGAAGAATTGGTTATGAATTCTAATAATAATAAATATATTGATTTGATAAATAATATTAAAAAGGCACCAAATGGTGATAGAAGCGAAATTAAATATAGGATAAATAATGAATTATGGAATTTAATAAAATCTGATAAAGATACAACCTTTGCAACTAAATGTCCATATTACAAATCATGCTATTTTTATACTATGAAAAATAAAATAGAAAATTGTAATGTTTTTGTAGTAAATCATCATATTTTAATGCTTGATCATATAATTAAACAAGAGGGTAACGCAGGTTTAATACCTAAATATGATTTGGTAGTTGTTGATGAGGCACATAATTTAGAAAATATAGTTAGGAGATATTATTCTTTAACATTTAATTTTAAAGAAGTATTTAAAAATATAGGTCAGCTATATTCAAATAAGGTAAAAGATATTGAAAGTGCAGGTATAATATCTAAGGTTTTATATAATATTTCAAATAATAATGTAGAATTTTTTATTGATGATATAAAAGAAATTTTATTAAGTAATATAGATAATATATACTACTCTTTGGTAAAATTAATGAAATATATTTCTGAAGTTTATAAAAAAATTACAATATCAGGATTATTAGCTAAAAATATTGACAAATTAGAAGTTTCAGGTATATTAGAAGAAGTTTTCGAATCAAATTTAATACTAAAAAAAGAAATTACAAGATTAGTAAACTTTTTGGAAGAAAGAGATGATTTGGATCAAAATAATTTAAGAATATTACTTTCAAATATATATAACAATTTAGATACACAATTAAATACTTTACAAGAAATTTTTGATATTAACTTTGAAAAATATATTTATTGGATAAATTTAGAAAATGATAATGTTTATTTAGTAATAAATGCAACCCCGTACAGTATTTCTAAGGAATTTGGTGAGAATTTTATAGAAAAAGTAAGGAAAATTATTATGGTTTCTGCAACATTAAGTGTTGGGAAGAGTTTTAAATATATAAAAAATAATCTTGGGATAGAGGATGCAATTGAAAAAAATATAAAATCTGATTTTGATTATAGGAATAATATGAATATATTTCTACCAGATGATATACCGCTTCCTAATGAAAAAGAATTTAATGAAGTAGCATCATCTTTTATTTTAGATTATGTAGAAAAAAATGAAGGGAAAACCTTTGTTTTATTTACGTCTTATAAAGATTTAATGTTTGTGAGTACATATCTTAAAAATAGTAGTAAAAAACTTAATGTATTAACTCAAGGTGATTTAGATAGAATGGAGTTAATAAAGAATTTTAAAGAGAATAAAAATAGCATATTACTTGGTACTGATAGTTTTTGGGAAGGTGTAGATGTACAAGGTGAAGCATTGAGTAATGTAATAATATATAAACTTCCATTTCAAGTTCCTGATGATCCTATAGTTAGTAGTATTTGTGATAGATTAAATGAGATTAAAGCTAATAGTTCTTTTATAGAATATCAATTACCTTATGCAGTACTTAAGATGAAACAAGGAGTAGGAAGATTACTTAGATCAAAATATGATAAAGGTAATATAATTATACTTGATAAAAGAATACATAAAAAAAATTATGGTAAAACTATATTAAAATCTTTACCTGATGCAAATATAGAAATTTTAGATATAAAAGATATACTTCTTAAATAGCTTTTATATTCAATATATGGTATAATATATTAATGTTATAGAGATTGAGGTATAAATATGAAGATTAATTTTTTTGGTAAAATATTACAAATTAATATAACTGATAATAATAAAGAAAAAAAGGAGTTCTTTTTAGCCAAACTTTTTAAACAAAATGTAAATAGAAGAATTTTTATGTATATATTATCAGTTGCTTTTTTCTTTATTTTTATGTTAATTAATAATAATACAACAAATTATAATGTAGGAACTTTAGCTAAAAATGACGTTATAGCTCATAAGGATGTTAGTTATACAAGGAATATATTAGATGATGAGTTGAAACAAAAAATAAAGCAAAATACTCCTCCAGAATATGATGAAATAGAGGATGTAGCAAAAAATCAATTAGATAGGTTAGACCAATTTTTACAAAATGTAAACCAAATTGACTTAAATAGTGATAATGAGATTTCAAAATTCATTAAAACATATGATTTAAATATGACTATTCATGAGATAAGGACTATAGGTATTAGTAAAAGTGTTAAATATTATTTATTTTTATCTAATGTTTTAGAAGAAATATATAGTACAGGTATAGCACATAAAAGTGACTTTAATAAGATACTTGCTGAAAAACAAATAGTATTATCGGATGAAGAAAAAAGCATATTACAAAATTTTATTGAGCCTAATTTAGAAATTAATAAATTTAAAACTTTAGCAAAAATAGAAAAAAATATGGAAAACCTTAAAAATAATGTTATTGTTATTGAAAAAGGAGACATAATATTAAAAGAAGGAACTTTAATCACGGAAGCAATTTATGATAACCTTAAAAATTTAGGTTATGTAAATAAAAGTGATGGGTTCACAAGAATGGTTGGAGAAATCATTTTATTCATAATATTATCGGGTATATTTTTCAATTATTCAGTAAGGTATTTAAAAGAAGATTTTATGTCTAAATCTTTTTATCCTATACTTTTAACTTTAATATTTAGTAATACTATATATTTATTACTATATAGTAGTAATAATTTAAAGTATATGGTTCCTTATTTATTAACCGCTATTATTGGAAGTGTACTAGTAAAAAATTCTATATTTACTATTTCTTTAATATTATTTAATTATATATTTGTTTTACAAGATATAAAATGGGGGATAGTAGTTTTATTTTTAAGTATTTTAACAATTTATATAAATAAATCAGTAACTAGTAGAAATGAAATAGTTAAAAATAGTATATATATTGGATTGATACAAAGTATAATTGTATTTTCTATTGGATTAATTTCTAATAAAGAATTTATTCAAATAATACCAACAATAGTAATATCTTTAGTATCTGGATTATTAATGGGTATTTTCTCTTTAGGTCTTTTACCATATTTTGAGAATACTTTTAAAATATTAACTGATATTAAATTGTTAGAGTTATCTAACTTTTCTAATCCATTATTAAAGAATTTATTATTAACAGCTCCTGGAACTTTCCACCACAGTTTGATGGTAGGAGCACTTTCAGAAGCTGGTGCTGAATCAATTAATGCCAATCCTATATTATGTAGAGTTGCAGCTTATTATCATGATATAGGTAAGATGAAGAGACCAGAATATTTTGTTGAAAATCAATATGGTATAGAAAATCCACATAATAATTTAAAAGCTACATTAAGTGCATTGATAATTACATCTCATACTAAGGATGGGTATATATTAGGTAAACAATATAATTTACCTGAAGAAATATTAGAAATAATATTATCTCATCATGGAACTACTTTAGTACAATATTTCTATTATAAGGCTTTAGAAAATAAAGAAGCAGTAATAGAAAGTGATTTTAGATATGAAGGCCCAAAACCAACATCTAAAGAATCTGGTATAATAATGCTTGCAGATACTATAGAAGCAGCGGTAAGGGCAAGTTTAGATAAAAGTAGTGAAAATATTGAGAAAATTGTTAGATATTTAATAAAATCAAAATTTGAAGATGGACAACTATCTGAATGTGATATGACTATGGAAGAGATAGAGAAAGTAACAAAAGCTTTCTTAAATATTATTCGTGGAATATATCATGAAAGAATACAATATAAGAAAGGAAATTAATATGTTAGATTTAGATATTAGCTTTCAAGATATTGAAAAAAAAGAATACGTAGATGAAACAAAAATATTAGAATTTTTTGAATTTGTTTTAAAAAATGAAAGAGAAGATTACAATGAAAAAGAATTATATATTTCTATATTATTAACTGATAATAGTAATATTCAAGTTATAAATAAGGAATATAGGGATAAAGACATGCCCACTGATGTTATTTCATTTGCATATAATGAAACAGAAAACTTTGGTGGTGTAGAAGTTATAGGAGATATTGTTGTTTCTTTAGATAGAGTAGAGGAACAATGTAAGGAGTATAATCATAGTGTAGTTAGAGAATTCTATTATGTTTTAGTACACGGATTACTGCATTTATTGGGTTATGATCATATAGAAGAAGTAGATAAGTTAAAAATGAGAGAAAAAGAAGAGTTATATTTATCTAAATTTAATATTACGAGGGATATATGAAAAATAACAAAGTTTCTCAAATAGATAGTTTTAATAATGCAATTAATGGTATATTACATGCAATAAGTACAGAACTACATATGAAAATACACATTTTCTTTGCAATTTTTGTCTTGATTTTAAGTTTAATTATTGATATTAGTAAATTTGAAATTATTATATTAATAATTATGATAACTTTAGTTATATTTTCTGAATTAATAAATACTGCTGTAGAAAAAATTGTAGATTTAGTTTCACCAGAATATAATGAAATTGCAAAATTTGCAAAAGATGTTGCTGCAGGTGCAGTATTGGTAAATGCAATAGGAGCTATAGGTGTTGGATATTTAATATTTTATGATAGGCTGATTTCACTATATTTTAGTGGTGATAACTTTTTTAAACTAGTAGGTAGAATAGGTAATGTAACTATGATAATATTAGCATTAGTTTCTTTATCAGTAATAATATTAAAATCGTACTTTAAAAAAGGAACATTACTTGAAGGTGGTATGCCAAGTGGACATTCCGCTATAGCATTTGCAATGTTAGCAATAGTAATGTTCTTAACAAGTAATCCTAGGATTATTACATTAGTACTTCTTATGGCATTATTAGTTGCACAAAGTAGAGTTAAATCTAAAATTCACACACTAAAAGAAGTAGTTGTAGGTGCTATTTTAGGTTTTGGAATAAGTTTTTTAGTTTTAGAAATATTATATAAATTTGGAACATTAATAAATTAGAGGAGAGATTAAAATGATTATTTTTGGACATAAAAATCCTGATACAGATACTATCTGTTCAGCAATAGTTTATTCACATTTAAAAATGGATTTAGGAGTAAAAGCAGATGCAAAAAGACTTGGTGAATTAAATGAAGAAACAAAATTTGTTTTAAATTATCTTGGTGTTGATGCGCCTGAATTAATAGATAACGTTTCAGGAGAATCTATAATTCTTGTAGACCATAATGAAAGAACTCAAACAGCGGATGGTTTTGAAGATGCTAAAGTTTTAGAAGTTATAGATCACCATAGGGTTGCAAACTTTAATGTTTCAGACCCTCTATATATGAGACTTGAACCAGTTGGATGTACAGCAACAATATTATTTGATATGTATAAAGAAAATAATATTAAACCATGTAAAAAAATAGCAGGATTAATGTTAAGTGCAATTATTTCTGACACTTTATTATTTAAATCACCAACATGTACTCCAAAAGATGTAGTTGCAGGTAAAGAATTAGCAGAAATTGCTGAACTTAATTTAGAAGAATATGGATTAGAAATGTTAAAAGCTGGTACAAATTTAAGTTCAAAATCTGAAAAAGAGTTATTAAACATGGATATGAAAGTTTTTGAAGTATCAGATGTTAAAATGGCAATAGCTCAAGTTAATTCGGTTAATGAAGAAGAAATGTTAAGTAGAAAGGAAAAATTATTAGTTGAAATGAATGAATTATTAGAAGCAAAACAATTAACTTTTGTTTTATTTGTAATAACTAATATATTAACTAATGATTCTATAGGTTTAGTTTGTGGAAATAATTTAGAAATAGTTGAAAAAGCATTTAATGAAAAAGTAAATGATAATGAAATAGTATTAAAGAAAGTTGTTTCTAGAAAAAAACAAGTTGTACCACCTTTAACTGATGCAATAAATGCAAGATAAAATATACTTGAAAAAAGTTTTTATGTATGATATAATAATTTTGAATTTATACTAAGAATATATTTTTGCCAAATATATACTTGGTTTAAATAATATATATTTAGGAGGAATTATAATGGCAATGAAACCAAAATCACAAATTATTGCAGAATTTGGAAAAGATGAAAAAGATACAGGATCAGCTAATGTACAAGTAGCAATTTTAACAGAAAGAATATCTCACTTAACTGAGCACTTAAAAGTTCATTTTAAAGATGTTCATTCAAGAGCAGGATTATTAAAATTAGTTGGTAAAAGAAGAAGATTATTAAACTATATTAAAAATAGAAACTTAGATGAATATAGAGAATTAATTGAAAGATTAGGAATAAGAAAATAATAAAAAGGAACGTAAAGTTCCTTTTTAAATTTAGTTTTTGGAGTAATAATGAGAAGAAGAATAGATTTAACAGAGGGTAGAGTAGGGTTAAATTTATTTAGACTTGCATTTCCAATAATTTTAACTTCTCTAATGTCTATTTTATATAATTTAACTGACATAAAGTTTATAAGTTACTATTTAGGAGATGATGCTGTAAGTTCAGCTACAGCAGCAAGTTTTTATATAAGTTTAAGTTATGCTTTATTATTTATAACAAAAAATAGTGTACAAATATATGTAGCACAATCCATAGGTGCAAATAGAAAAAATTCAGCTAAGAGATATGCTAGAGTTTCTTTAATTATTTCAGTTTTTTTCTCTATAGTCTATGGTTTGATTACATATATGTTTGCTGAATATTTTATAAGAATGGTTGGAGTGAAAAGTCCTCACTATTTATATCCTGCAGTAGATTTTTTAAGAATTTCAACTTTTGGTTTTATATTCTTATTTTTATCACAAAATTTATCTGCTATTATAAATGGTCAAGGAGATACTTTAGGGCCCTTTATATTTTTATCATTGGGTGTTATATTAAATATATTTTTAGATTACTTATTTTTAGGTATTTTACCTTTTGGAATAAAAGGTGCAGCAATAGCTACAGTTTTATCACAATTAATTTCAGTAATACTTTTAATTATGTATTTAAAGAGAAAAAATTCAATATTTAGAAATATGAGATTCTTTAAACTTGATGATATAAAATATTATAGAAATATAATCAGACTTGGTTTACCAAGTGGTATTAGCCAAGCGCTATTTACTTTTATTTCTATAATTATTGCAAAGATGATAGCTAATGTAGATGAAAGTATTTTAGGAGTTCAAAGATTGGGTATACAATTTGAATCATTCTCATGGAATGTTGCCGGTGGATTTGCTGCAGCAGTTGCTACATTTATTGGACATAATTATGGTGCAGGGAAATACGATAGGATATTAAAAATATATAAAGTATCGGTTATTAGTATTACAGGATTTTGT
The DNA here is from genome assembly GCF_001559775.1 of Streptobacillus felis. NCBI lineage: Bacteria > Fusobacteriati > Fusobacteriota > Fusobacteriia > Fusobacteriales > Leptotrichiaceae > Streptobacillus > Streptobacillus felis. Next base: position 11,979 of record NZ_LOHX01000288.1, read on the forward strand.
ATGATATTAACAGGAATATTTGTATTTTTTGCAAGGCCTCTTTATTCAATGTTTTTTGTTGATCAGAAATTAATTGAAGAGGGTGTAAAATATTTAACTATAATTGGACTAGCACAGGTACCTCAGGGAATTGAAATAATAACTACAGGTGCTTTTAATGGAGTAGGGAAGACTAAAGAACCTAATTTAATTGGTATTATAGGAACAAGTTTAAGAATACCTATTATCATGATAACATTACCAGCTTTTGGTCTATTAGCAATATGGTGGACTATACATTTTTCTATGTTGTTTAAAGGATTAGCTTCAGTAGTAGTCTTTTTAATTGTATGGAAAAAACAATTAGAATATTTAAATATTACTGTAGAAATATAATAGGCACAGATAAATCTGTGCCTATTTTATTATTTAGCGTTATGGAATATAACGTTTGATGTTGTATATGATTTAAATCCAGGGTTATTTTTCATGAATTTAATGAAACTTTCAGCATCAGGTAAGAATGTATCTGTACCTTCAGCAGCTGGATCTTTAAATAATTTACCAAATGTAGCATAACCGTCTTTACCACTTGCTATATATGCGTTAGTTCCAACTGTATACATTTTTTCTGGCATAACTTCTTCCCATACACCAGTTGTTTTATTAAATATTTCTGCTTTAATTATTCTCTTACCGTTGCTATCTGGAGTTTCATTTGCTTCATATCTAATTCCTGCACCATATGGGAATGCACCAGTTGATTTAGTTAATGCAAATTCTAATGCATCTTCTATTACTTGTAATGTATCTTTACCAGATATTTTATAAGTATATAAAGTATTACCAAATGGTAAGTAAGTATATGCATCATTAAATGAAATTTCTCCTGATGTGATGTCAGCTCTTACTCCACCTGAATTTTGAATTACATAATCAACATAGTTTAATTCATTTAACATAGTTTCTGCAACAAATCTTGTAGCTATAGAACCTTGTTCAGAAGCACCTTTTCTACCAGGAATTCTATTATTAGAACCTCCAGGCATATTAGGACCTGTAATTGAACCAATAATTTGTTTAGCCAATACATCTTTTTCAGCTTTATATTTTTGTAATATTTTAGAAGTATTTGGATCTTCTTTTGCAAATGAAATAGATTTCATTTCTTTTAAGTGAGATAATATATGTTCTCTTTCCTTACCTTCAAGTTCTGCCCATTTACCTTCTTTATTTTTTGCTTGTAATTTATCAGTATGTAATAATACATAAGGATTCTTTCTAGTTATTGAAGCTATACCATCTTTAGTGAAGTGAACACCTAAGTCTCCAACTACACCAGAATAAGCCCATGCTTCAACTACGAATACTGGTTCTCCATTTGGATTTTTAAATTCAGTTGGATATTCATGAACTACTGGTAATTTTAATTTTCTTAGTTCATCATTACCATATAGGTAGTGTGAATCTCCAGTAATAATGATATCTATATCGTTAACTTTTTGTGCGATTTCAAAGTTTTTTTCAGTTCCAGCATGTGATAATAAGATAATCTTATTAATACCTTGAGATTTTAAAACATTAGCCATTACTTGTGCTGTAGTAACTTCATCATAGAATTTAACATCTTTACCTGGACTTGATGAATTAACTGTTTTACTTACAGTATCTAGACCTATAATACCAACTTTTTCACCATTGATTTCTTTAATAGCATATGGTGCCCATTTGTTGTATAAAATAGAAGTTTTATCAGGTATTACGTTTGCAGATAAAACAGGTATTTTTAATGGTTCTAATAATTTTAATAAACCTTCATTTCCTGCATCAAATTCATGGTTACCTAGTGTAAAATAATCAAATTTTCCTTCATTCATTACAGCAGCATCAGCAGATCCACCGAATAATGTGAAGTATAAAGTACCTGTAATAGCATCTCCAGCATGTAAAACTAAAGGATTTTTACGAGTTTTTCTTAATTCCTTTATTTTGCTGTTTACTGCAGAGAAACCTCCAATGTTTACTTTAAATTGTGTTCCGTCAACTGTAATTCTTTGTTCAGTTGGCTCTAAATAAGAGTGGTGATCATTTATATGAATTATGCTTAAGTCAAGTGATTTATGACCTGCAACACCAAGTGTTGAAATAGCTAATAATCCAGCTAATAATTTTTTGTTCATCTGTATCCTCCTAAATATTTTCTTATATATTCAACCTAATATATACCATAAATAAACGATTTAAAAACTTCATTTCTTGTATCTTGATCTGTAGTATCTAAAAGATATCTTTTTTGATCTAGATAAGAAAAATCATCAATTTCTACCCCTTTAAATTCTTTGTTGAAAAAAGTAGTTGATAGTGCAAGTTTTTCTTTTACTTTTGAACTTGCGGAAATAACTAACAATCTAACTTCTGTAGGAGTAAATGTATTTCTTTTTGGAAAATCTTTTTTAATTTCATCTCTAATTAATTTAAATATTTCTTTATCTGTATTTTCAATTAATATAACTTGTTCTTTGCTTGCTCTAGAATAAATTCTATCTAAAAATTGATTAGCATTACCATTAGTGTTATTAATAAAAATTTTAGAATCACTATTTGCATTAAATGCAACCATAATTTTTTGTACTTGTTCATTTAGTAAGTAATTGTCTTCAGTTTTAATAGGCTCAAAATAAATATATTTAATAACTTTTGGAACTAAATTTTTTTCACTTTTAAAAATACGTACAAAAATTTTTTCTATATCTTTTATTTGATTTTGGAAATGAACAGTTCTATTTTTATCTATACTATTCATTAAATCTAGATAGTATTTTTCTTCTTTTCTAGATTTTATAGAGTGAAAATATGTATATTTTGTACTCACAATCTCAAAATTATTTTTATCATTTTCATTAATTTTTTCAGCATTAAAATCATTAATATTTGAATAAGCTAAAAAAGGTAATAATGAAAATAAAAAGAATTTCTTCATTATAATCATCTCCCAAATTTATTTACACTTTTAGTATACATATAAAAGGAATAAAATGCAATAGCATTTTTTTTGCTTAGTAAAATAAAAAAATATTTTTAAATACCTATTGCAAAAGAATTAGAAAAAGGTTATTATATAAATAACTACATTATAAAGTAATATACTACGTATATATAACACAATATATTGTGTTTTAGGAGGGTGCGTATGAAAAGCAAAATTAGGATATATTATGATAGTTTAACTGGAAATGTTGAGAGATTTATCAGAAAATTGAAGGGAAAAGATGAACTAGAATTTGTAAAAATTTCATCAAAAACAGTACTTGAAAAAGAAGGACATTTAGTAACATTTACAACTGGTTTTGGTAATATACCAAAAACAACTTTAGAATTTTTGAAAAATAATGATAATTATTTAAAAATAAAAACAGTTTGTTCCAGTGGTAATATGAATTGGGGTTCTAATTTTGCAAAAGCTGGGAGTCTTATACAAAATCAATTTAATATTAAATATATATATAGGTTTGAACTATCAGGTACCCTAAATGATGTTGAGGAATATCTTAATAGAATAAAAATATTTGAAAGTGAAGGAGTTAAAATAGATGAAGTGGATTTATTTAAATAATGAAGTAATGGTTAAAGATAGTGAAGGTAGGTTACAGTTAGAGAAAGATAAGGAGGCAGTTTATTCATATTTTGTAGACTATATAAATAAAAATACTGTTTTTTTCCATAATTTAAAAGAAAAAATTGATTATCTAATAGATAAAGATTATTATATAAATTTTTATGATATGTATTCTTTTGAAGATGTTAGCGAAGTATTTAATTATGTTTATTCAAAGAAATTTAGATTTCAATCATATATGGCCGCTTCAAAATTTTATCAAAGTTATGCCTTAATGGATGATGGTGGAGAAAAAATATTAGAAAGATATGAAGATAGAATATCTATAGTTGCATTATACTTAGGTCAAGGTAATAAAGAAAAAGCATTAAACTATGCTAAGATGTTAATTAATCAAGAATATCAACCAGCGACACCTACATTTTTAAATGCAGGTAAAAAAAGATCAGGTCAATTGGTCTCATGTTTTTTAGATGAAATTGGTGATAATTTATCAGGTATAGGATACGCATTTGATTCAGCAATGAAACTTTCTTCTATAGGTGGAGGAGTTGCATTTAACTTATCTAAATTAAGAGGAAGAGGGGAAGCTATAAAAGGTGTTGAAGGTAGAGCTAGCGGTGTATTACCAATAATAAAAATACTAGAAGATATATTCTCATATGCAAATCAATTAGGACAAAGACCTGGAGCTGGAGCTGTATACTTAAATGTATTCCATTCTGATATTTTAGAATTTTTAGATACTAAAAAAATAAATGTTGATGAAAAAATAAGAATAAAATCACTTTCTATTGGTGTTATAATTCCTGATAAATTTATGGAACTTGCAAGTGAAGATTTACCATGTTATACATTCTATCCACATACAATTTTTAGAGAATATGGGCTATATTTAGATGACTTAGATATGAATGAATGGTATGATAAGCTAGTGGCTAATCCAAGGGTTAAAAAGAAAAAAATAAATGCAAGAGAATTTTTAGTAAAAATTTCTCAAACTCAGAAAGAAAGTGGATATCCATATTTATTCTTTAAAGATAATGCTAATAAAGAACATGCACTAAAAAATATTGGGGATGTTAAATTTACAAATTTATGTACTGAAATTATGCAAGTAACTGAGGTTTCAGATATAAATCAATATTATGAAGAAGATATTATTAGACGTGGAATATCATGTAATTTAGGATCATTAAATATAGCAACTGTTATGGAAAACAAATCTATAGAAGAAGTTGTTAAAAATGCTATAGATTCACTTACTACAGTGTCAGATATTACAAATATAGATATAGTTCCGAGTATTAAGAAAGCAAATGAAGAACTACATTCAGTTGGTTTAGGTGCTATGAATTTACATGGGTATTTAGCTAAGAATTTAATACAATATGAATCACGTGAAGCTTTAGATTTTTGTAACGTATTTTTCATGATGATGAATTTTTATTCACTACAAAAGAGTATGGAAATAGCTAAAGAAAGAGAAACTACTTTTGTTGGATTTGATAAATCTGAATATGCAAATGGAAATTATTTTGAAAAATATATTACTAAAGAGTATATGCCTGTAACTGAAAAGGTTAAGAAGTTATTTGAAGGTATTAATATACCGGGAATAGAAGAATGGAAAAAATTAAAAGAGGATGTAATGAAGTATGGAGTATATAATGCATATAGAATGGCTATTGCACCAAACCAATCTACATCATATATAATGAATTCAACAGCATCTGTAATGCCTATAGTTGATAAAGTAGAGGTAAGAGAATATGGTGATTCTACTACATTCTATCCAATGCCATATTTAAATTATGAAAATTTCTTTTTCTATAAATCAGCATATGATATGGAACAAAAAAATATACTTAAATTGATTTCTGTAATACAAAGACATGTTGATCAAGGAATTTCAACTATACTTTATACTAAGAGTACGGATACTACAAGAGATTTATCTAAATTATATATACTAGCACATAAATTAGGATTAAAATCTTTATACTATACAAGAACAAGAAAATCTACTATTGAAGAATGCTTAAGTTGTTCAGTTTAAAAAGAAAGGGATAATGATGAAAAATAAAATATATAAGGCAGTGAATTGGAATACACTAGATAATGATTATGTTGAAGTTTTTTGGGAACAAAATTTAAAACAATTTTGGATAGATACAGAATATATACCTTCAAAAGATATAGATTCTTGGCACTCACTTTCTCCTCAAATGAGGGAAGCGTATAAAAAGGTTTTAGGGGGATTAACTTTATTAGATACTTTACAATCTCATACTGGTATGCCTAAAATTATTGACCATATTGAGTCATTACAATGTAGGTCAGTACTTTCATATATGTGTATGATGGAGACTATACATGCAAAATCTTACTCGACTATATTTACTACGGTTGCATCTACAGAGGAAATAAATGATGTTTTTAAATGGGTTCAAAATAATAATCATTTACAATTTAAAGCTTCAAAAATAGATAAGTACTATCAATGTTTAAATAATCCTAATGCTTCATTAAGAGAAGTTTATATGGCTTTAGTTGCATCAGTATTTTTAGAATCATATTTATTTTATAGTGGATTTTTCTTACCACTATGGTTATCTGGTCAAGGACAAATGGTAGCAAGTTCAGATATAATTAAAAAGATAATTGCAGATGAATCTATTCATGGTGTTTTTGTTGGTAAATTAGCTCAAGAAATTTATGAAGAAATGGCATTTGTTGAAAAAGAAAGTGTCAAAAAAGAAATAATGGATTTATTTTATGAATTATATGAAAATGAGTTAAAATTTACTGATGAAATATATGCAGATGTTGAATTAACAGCTGAAGTTAAAGAATATATTAGATATAATGGTAATAGAGCATTAATGAATTTAGGTTTTGAAGAAGAATTTGAAATAAAAGAAGTTAATGCAATAGTATTGAATGGATTAAATGTTGAAACTACTCAACACGATTTCTTTTCTAAAAAATCTACAAATTATGAGAAAACACTTGAAGTTGTTCATTTAAGTGATGATGACTGGGATGATGACTTTGATACAGATTTAGATATTTAAGAGGTTAAAATGACAAAGAAATATACATTAATGCAAGTTATATATTGGGCAATGTTTTGCTCAATATATGCTTTTGCAAATAGTTTTTTAAGTTCAAGAGGATTTAGTTCAACTAGAATAGGTTTCATAATTGCACTATCCTCTTTTTTATCAGTATTGGTACAACCATTTACTGCAAAATTAATAGATACTTTTCCAAAAATTACAGTAAGAAAATCATTGTTAACATCTATGTATATAGTTGTTTTAAATTCTTTTTTAATAAGTATAATACACAATAATTTAATAGTAACTATCTTTTTTGTAATTTTAATTACTGGATTACTAAATGCTCAAACATACATGTATACATTTATTTTTCAGTACATTAATAATGGAGAAAATGTAAATTTTGGTATAGCAAGAGGAATGGGATCTGCAGCTTTTGCAATTGCTTCTTTATTTTATGGTAATATTGGTTCTAAGATAGGATTTGAATTTATTCCTTTATGGGCAATGTCTTTATCAATATTAGTAATATTAGTTATTTTAAGTTTTAAAGAAGTATCTAATAATAGTAAATCAAATGAAGTAAATGTAAAAGATAATTTTTTAATGTTTTTTACTAAATACAGAAAATTTTGTTTAGTATTATTAGGTATGGTATTTATATTTTTTACACATAATATTTTAAATACATTTATGAAAAATATTTTAGAAAGTTTAGGAAAGGGTTCAAAAGAAGTAGGAATAGGGTTTATGATAGCTGCTATAGTTGAACTTCCAGCAATGTTTTATATAATTAAACTAAATGAAAAATTTGGTTACTCAAAATTATTGAAAGTATCAGCAATAGCCTTTTTAGTAAAAATATTTATTACATTCTTTGCTGTTCTAACTCATAATATATATTTATTCTATTTGGCTCAAATTACACAATTTGCAGGTTATGCAATTTATGTGCCAGTAGCAGTTTATTATACCAATGATGTTATGGAAGAAAAAGATAGGGTAAAAGGTCAAGCTTATATGGCTGTATCTGGAACTATTGGTTCAATATTGGGTAATTTATTAGGTGGAAGAATAATAGAAGCCTATTCAATAAATATTCTTTTATTAATATCTTTGATAGTTTGTTTTTTAGGAACTATAGTATTATTTTTAAATTTAGAAAGAAGATGATTTAGTTGAAAATTTATTATAAAGATAAAGAAATTACTATGTTAGATGAGAAGACTCAAAAAGAACTTGAAAACATGATAAAAAAAAATTATGATAACTTATATAACTCTAACTGTATTTTTTGTAATGAAATAAATGAAAAAGATGTATTTTATGAAACTGAAAACTTTCTTTGTGTTTGGAATAAATTCCCTATACAAGATGGCCATATTTTGGTTATTTCTAAAAAACACTATATGAATATTTTAGATTTAGAAGATGAAATATTATTTGAAATGATTAAATTACAGAAAAAATTAATACAAATTTTAGAAGAAGATAAAGAAGTTCTGGGTGTAACAACTTCATATAATAATGGGAAAATTATGCATCTTGAAACACATTTTCATTTTCATTTAGTTCCAAGATACTTTAATGATGGTTTTTGGGATGAAATAAAAGTAAATAATGTTAAATTTAACAAAGAACTATTTTTAGAAAGATTATCAAAAAATTAATAAAAAATGACATTTAGTAATTTAAATTTGCTAAATGTCTATTTTATATAAAAAAAGCTAGTTATTACTAGCATTTATTTTTTTGAAAATATATAATGGTGAGCCAGCAGGGGGTCGAACCCTGGACACACGGATTAAGAGTCCGTTGCTCTGCCAACTGAGCTACTGGCTCATCTACAATAAGAGTATACAATACTTTTTATTAAAAATCAATAGAAAAAAAATAGAAAGTATGCTAAAATATTAAAATAATATATAAGCATACACTATGTGTATGTTTTATTTTTAAGGAGTAAAAATGAATAATAGATTTATAAAATACAGTTTAATTTCTTTAGGTTTTGCAGTATTTTCTAATCTTATTTATCCAAAATATTATTTTTTAACTTGGAATTTATTTTTAGCTTATGTACCTTTTTTTATTAGTAATATTGGGAAAAAAAATGTTATAGTTGATTCTATATTAGCTTTTGTAGCATTAATATTTTATCCTAATGCTGTATATTTATTTACAGATTTAATACATATAAGTAATCTTAAATTTTATAAAAAAAGTATAGAAGTTGTTTATTTAATGAAATATATAAATTGGATAAAAGTTTCTTTAATATTCATTGCAGTAATAATTGCGATGAAACTTAGTTATTTAGCAATCAATAATTATGTTAAAAAATATAAAATGAAGAATTTTACTAAATATTCTTTTTATACTTTTGTATCTTTTTTAACAGGCCTTGCAGTATTTGTAGGTAGATTTATTAGATTGAATTCCTGGGATTTATTTATATATCCTAGTAAAACTTTTAATATATTAATTGAACAGTTAAATGTTCAAAATTTAAAATATATATTGTTGTATGCGTTTATACAATTATTTGTAATAATTTTAGAGGAGGAATAAGATGAAAGTATATTTAGCAGGATCATTATTTAATGAAGGTGAAGTAGCACAAAGATTAAAAGAAGGGAAGTTATTAAGAGAGAATTTTCCAAACATAGATTTATTTAATCCAATTGAACAACCATTTAATGAAAATAAACAAAGTTTACCAACACCAATAGATATTTATGATGGGGATGCAAATGCAGTAATTAATTCGGATATAGTTATTTTAGATATGACTAATGAAGATCCAGGTGTTATGGTTGAATTAGGATTAGCAATTGCTCATAACAAGAAAATAATTGCAATAAATTCAGATATTAGACTAAAATCAGCAAATAAATACGATATTCCAAGCTACGCAATGAATCACTTCGTATTAGGTGGGATACTTAAATACGGTGTATTAGTATATTCATTTCAAGAAGCAATAGAAGAGCTAAAAAAATATGAAAAATAATGTAATTAGTAGAAAAAGAGTTGCTTTTTTTCTTACAATAGTTGGAGGTTTTTTAGAAATTTATTCTTATTTGTTGTTAGGTAATGTTTTTGCAACAACAATTACAGGAAATTTGATTTTAATGGCTTTTAATTTAAAAAGATTACAAATAATAAATGTTGTAAAATATGTACTTCCGATAATATTTTTTTGCTTTGGTGTTTTTGTTTCAGAAAAGATAAAATCAAAAATGACATATAGTTTTGCAAAAGTTGTATTAGTGGTTGAAATAGTTATATTATCATTAATACCATTTATTAATGTAGAATTGATTTCTGTATCATTAATAGCATTTATTTCTGCAATTCAAATACAAACTTTTAGAAAAGTTTCAGAAAATTTATATATGTCAACAATGTGTACAGGTAATACAAGATCTTTAATAGAATCATTAGTAAATGGTAAAAGTAAGGATGCAAAAAATTATTTTGTTGTAATATTTGGGTTTTTATTAGGAGTATTATTGGGTGATATTAGTATAATTTTTACAGGAAAATTTTCAATATACATATGCGTATTGATATTAAGTTCAATATTAGTATATTTGATAAAGAAAGAAGGAAAAGATGAAGTTATCAGATAGAGTTTTAGGTATGCAATATTCACCTATAAGAAAATTAGTTCCTTTTGCAGATAAAGCAAAAAAAGAAGGTGTAAGAATATTTGAATTTCATATAGGTCAGCCAGATGTTAAAACTCCTGATTCATTTTTTAACGGAGTAATTAAATATCAAGAAAAAATAATTAAATATACAAATTCACAAGGTTTAGAAGAATTACTTGATGCATTTGTTGAATACTATTCAAGATATAATCTTAAAATTGATAAAAGTGAAATGTTAATAACAAATGGAGGGAGTGAAGCATTACAATTTGCTATCAATACAATTTGTAATAAAGGTGATGAAGTTTTAATACCCGAGCCATATTATTCAAATTATGATTCTTTTTTAAGAATTGCAGATGCTAAACTTGTTCCAATAGTTACTAAAATAGAAGAAGGCTATAGATTACCATCTTATGATGAAATGAAAAAATTAATAACACCAAAAACTAAGGCTATTCTTTTTTCAAATCCTTCAAATCCTACAGGAGTAGTATTGAATGAAAGAGAAATAGAAGATATAAAAAGATTAGCATTAGAATTTAACTTATTTATCATTTCTGATGAAGTTTATAGACAATTTATATATGATACAAATACTAAATTTAGATCTTTCTTAAGTTTTAGTGAAGTAGAAGACAGGGTTATAATGATAGATAGTATATCAAAACATTATAGCGCATGTGGAGCTAGAATTGGTGTTTTTGCATCTAGAAATATAGAAATTGTATCTCAAGCTCTTAAGTTTTGTCAAGCTAGATTATCCGTTTCTACAATAGAACAATATGCTAGTGCTAATTTAGTTAGAGGTATAGACGTATATATAGAAGATGTTAAAACTGAATATAGAAAAAGAAGAAATTTAATGTATGAAAAACTAGTGTCTATAGATGGTGTTAAAGCTAATAAACCTGATGCTGCTTTTTATATATTTGCATCATTACCAGTTGAAGATGCAGAAGAGTTTACTAAGTGGTTATTACTTGATTTCAGACATGAAGGTAAGACACTAATGTTTGCTTCTGGTAGTGGATTTTATGCAAATGAGCATAGAGAATTAGGTAAAAATGAAGTAAGATTCTCATATTGTGGTAATACATTAAGGGAAATTGAAGAAGGAATAAATTTATTATCTATAGCATTAAAGGAATACAATGAAAAATAATAAAAATGGATATTTATTGGAGATATCATATAAGGGAAAAAAATTTGATTGTTTCGATGAAATGAAAGAAAAGAAAACAGTAAAAGGGGTATTAAAAAATTACCTGTTGTCAAAAGGAATAAAGATTTATAAAGGATTACAACAAGCTGGTAGAACAGATGCAAGAGTTTCAGCACATTCAAATTATATTTATTTTATGGCCCAAGAATTTAATACTGAATTAATAGATTTAGAAATTGATATAGAAGGTCTTAAAATAAAAAAAATAATAAAAACTAAGTCTAATCTTGTGCTTCCAGATCTTGTAGAAAGAAGAATATATATTTATTATTATCCAAAGAAATTTTTACAAACTGACAAAGAAACTATAATAAGTAGATGTGAAGAGCTTAGTGGAAATAAAAATTTTTCTGAATTTACAAATCATAAGGGTTTAAAGTTAAAAAATCATATTCGAGATGTAAATGTAACTTATGTTGATGATAAATTATATTTTGATGGTAATTCATTTATGCCACAACAAGTTAGAATAATGAGTGGCTATATATTAAAAGGGAAAAAGGAAGCTATGGATTCTAAATTTCTGATTTTACATAAAATAATATTTAGAGGTGATGATTTTTGAAAAAACAAATTAATAAAGAAGCTTTAATAACTTCGATAATTTATTTTTTATATTTTGTATGGTGGTACTATTTTGCATACATTTATCCGCCAAAAAATGTTGAAGAATACAAATATGTACTTGGCTTACCTGAATGGTTTTTCTATTCATGTATAGTTGGTTATATATGGGTAAATATAGCTGTATATATAGTTACAAAATTTTTCTTTAAAGATATAGATTTAGATACAGGTGATATAAATGAATAGAATAGAGTTATTAATACCAGTTATTTTATATTTATTTATAACGATATATATTGCATATTATATTAGTAAAAAAGAAAAAAAAGGGAACTTTACGGAGTCATATTTTATTGGAAATAGAAGTATGGGAGCATTTGTATTAGCTATGACTGTTGTATCTACTTATATAGGAGCATCATCATTTTTAGGTGGTCCATCTATTGCATATAAATTAGGGCTAGGTTGGGTTTTACTTGCTTGTATACAAATTCCATTAATATTCTTTACATTAGGTGTATTAGGTAAAAAAATGGCTATTATTTCAAGAAAAATTAAAGCAGTAACAATTATTGATGTACTTAGAAAAAGATATGACAATGAATATTTAATAATATTACTTTCTATTTTAATGTTAATTTTCTTATTTGCATCTATTATAGCTCAATTTATTGGTGGGGCAAGACTTATAGAAAGTATTTTAGATATAGATTATAAAATTGCACTTACAATATTTGTATTTACAGTTATTTTTTATACTACTATTGGTGGATTTAAAGCAGTTACAATAACAGATGCAATACAAGGATTAGTAATGATGGTTTCAACTTTTGTTTTATTCTTTGTTATAGTAAATAAAGTTGGTTCTATGTCAGAAATAACATCAACAATAAAAAATGTTGATCCAAATCTATTAACACCTAATGCTGGGGGAGCAATACCTAAACCTTATATATTATCTTTCTGGGTATTAGTAGGAATTGGTATATTAGGTTTACCAGCAACTACTGTAAGAAGTATGGGATATAAAGATTCAAAAGCATTACACAATGCAATGCTTATTGGTACATTTGTTGTAGGTTTCTTATTAATAGGAATGCATTTGGTAGGATTTATGGGTAAAGCAATAGAACCAAATATTGATGTTAGTGATAAATTAATACCTATACTTGCATTAAAGAATTTACATCCAATAGTTGCTGGAGTATTTATTGGAGGACCACTTGCTGCTATAATGTCAACAGTAGATTCATTATTAATATTAATTTCATCATCTTTAGTTAAAGATTTATATATTACATATATAGAGCCTAATTCTAATGATAAGAAATTGAAAAAGATATCTCTTTTAATAACTATCACTATAGGATTAGTTACATATTTACTTTCAATTAATCCTCCTAGTTTAATAGTTAGGGTAAATCTATTTGCACTTGCAGGTCAAGAGGTATTATTCTTTGTCCCTGTATTAATGGGACTATATTGGAGAAGAGGTAATGATATGGGTGCAATAGCATCAGTTGTAGTTGGATTTATAACATTTATCATACTTGAGAAATTTAAATTTTCAATATTTGGTTTATTAAATATTGTTCCATCATTAACATTTGCATTGATAGCATATGTTGTTGTATCATTATTAACTAAAAAGACTAAAAAAGAAATTTTAGATTTATTTTTTGAATAAAAAAAGGGGCTGTTCCGAAATAAACAGTCTAAATAAACAAAAAAAGCCAGAAATAAAGCTGGCTTTTTTTGAACTAAAAACACGCATAAACATTGA